>JADGCO010000034.1 GCA_015228935.1 Magnetococcales bacterium
ATAAACTATTGAAAGAAATCAGATTTTGCACTACATGTGACGAACATGGGTCAAGCAGTTTCTCGAATATCGCTTTCCGGAAAACACAACCCGTGCCGAGGCCCTGGCGAGTCTGACCTCCATTCTGAACTGGTCGGCAGAAGGGATGGTCCATTCCGAACTGGCGACCTCCTTTCCCAACCTGACCATTCGGCAAACCGAACGTCTGCGTGCCTGGTGTACGATCTTTCTCGATTATGAACATCAACGCTATGCTGCGGGTGTTGAATTTGATTATGGAGATTGTTCGGTCGGCAATATTCTTTTTACAGGTTGCTACCTGGCGGATGGAAAAAATTTCAACAGTGCGGCGGATCAATTTTCCCATTTATGCGATGTGCGTCATTGTCGGGTATTGAATGTAACCGATGGGGCCAACCTTGTCCTGACGGCACTCAAGGATAATGGGGATTTTCTGGCCAATGAAACGAGCATTGTGTCTCTGCAAACGAATGATGTGCCCATCCGGGAACTGTTTTTGCTGGACGATTATCTGCATCCGGACCAGATGCGCATCCTGGACGGTTTGGCACCCGACCAGAAGCGGGAATATTTGCATGATCTGGCCCGTTTGCCGCAACCCAACCCGGAAGCTTTGGTTGCCATTGCGGCGGCAGATTTGATCATTTATGGACCGGGCACCCAGCACTCCTCCCTCTTTCCCTCCTATCTGACCCGGGGCTTGATGGAAGCCATACGCGACAACACCAAGGCCGAAAAAGTGTTTGTGGCCAACATTCGGCGCGACCATGACATTCCCAATCAATCGGTCAATCATTTATTGTCTGCATTTCATTATTACATGTCGCGCCACGGCTTGTTGCAGGTGGACCTGAAAAATTTGATTTCCACCTTGTTCATCCAGAAACATGACCAGGACAACGTCAATCGGGAGTTGGATGCCGATTATGTCAAACCGGGCGACAATTTTGCCGATGTGACCTCCATCCAGGTCCGTGCCCTGGATTGGGAAACGGACCGTGGGCGTCATTATGGGGGGCAGCTCCTGGATGAACTCATGGCCATTGCCCAGTATCTGGTGGATATCAAAATCAAACCCTATCGCCACATGGTATCCATCATCGTGCCCATGCTCGATGAAGAACGCACCATCGGCAAGGTCGTTGCGCAACTGCTGACCCTGGATTTGAGTCGCTTCGGAGTGGCCAAGGAAATTTTGGTAGTTGATGGTGGTTCCAGGGATCATTCCGTGGCCGTGGTCAAAACCATGAAGAGCGTGCGCCTGTTTTTGCTCTCGCCGGGACAGTCTGGCCGTGGCGAAGCCCTGCGGTTGGGTCTGGCCAGGGCCAGGGGGGATGTCATTCTGTTCTTTCCCGCCGATCATGAATATTCGGTCAGCGATATTCCCTCGGTGGTGGAACCCATCATCAACAATCAATACAAGGCCGTATTTGGCAGTCGGGCCATCAAGTGCCTGAATACAGCCCAACATATTCGCCATATCTATGGTAACAATCGGCTTGGTTATTTTTTAAGTCGGTATGGGGGTTATTTGTTAAGTCTCGTTTCGCTGATTTTGACCAACCGTTATGTGACGGATCCCTTTACATCGTGCAAGTGTTTCGATGGGGCACTCTTGAAATCCTTGAATTTGGTTTCAAAAGGGGTCAACCTGGAGGGGGAGATTATTGCGAAACTGGGCAGGCACAAGGAATTCATTCTTGAGGTGCCGGTCAATTATGTGCCCAGGACGAAAAAAGAAGGCAAGAAAAATGGTGTTGTTGAAGGGATCAAGACATTATATGCTATTTTTTACCATCATTTTATGACGAAGTCCTGAACTGGGTCCATCATGCTCTTTATTTTCATCATTTCATGACAAAGTCCTGAATCGGATCCGTTTTGACTCGGCAATGTTTCCTTTGTTTGTCTTGAAACTGGTGGGGCGCGTACAGGCATGGAAATGTGGTTGCAATGAATGTGATTTGCAGGTAGAGTTTTGCGATCTACTCATGTTGGAGCAGGTTGAAATGTTCAACGAACAGAAAACAGCACAGATAGCGGCATTTTTTTTGGGTAAAACCCAGGAGAAGCGTATGCCTCATCTCAAGCTGACGAAGCTGTTGTATCTTGCCGACCGCGAAGCTGTGCGCGTGCTTGGTCTGTCAATGACCGGGGATCATCTGGTTGCAATGCCATATGGCCCGGTCCTGACCAAGACTTTGGATTTGATGCGTGGGTCAATCGAATCAGCACCCGGTGGATGGGATGACTTGATTTCTGGCATAGAAAATTACGAAGTGTCAGTACGCAAAAAACTCAATGTCCATGAAATGGATAAGTTGAGTCAGGCAGAAATTGACGTGCTTGAGTCTGTTTGGGAACAGTTCGGACAGATGGATCAATGGGAAATCAGTGAATGGACGCATCGAAATTGTTCGGAATGGGAAAACCCTCAAGGTTCCTCTTGGCCTATTTCTTATTATAGTGTGGCTCGTGCCGTCGGTTTTGATGATGAGTCTGCTATCGCAATTGCGGAACGTTTTGATGAACAACAATATATTGATAATTTTTTCTCTGCATTATGAGGTTGTTCATTCCATTTAAAAAAGCGACAGTTCTTGTTCCTTCTGGACCGAGGAATGACCCGGAGAAAAAACATCTTTTTATTGTTTTAACAGATCCGTTTGATTCTGGATTTGGAAAAAAATATGTGTTATTAGTTTCTGTTTCGAGCATTAAGAATAAGATCCCATATGATAAGACGTGTATTTTAAACCCTGGTGACCATTCTTTTATTAAACGTCGAAGTTTTATTTATTATGGACGGTCACGCATTGAAGATGCTATGGAACTAATTGATGGTGTTAAAGATAATAAACTCATTCCCTGTGAGCCGCTTGAGCAAAATATTTTTTCGTCTGTTTGTGAGGGTGTCTATAATTCTCCGCAAACTCCGCGTGGAATTATCGAATTCTATCGCATGACAATAGAGTCAGTCTCAGAAGATAATTATTTTTCTTAACGAAATTACGTCTATAAATCAAAATACCTTGGTTTAAAAAATAATGAACATGAACTTATTTAGGAAATATCATGCTAAACGATGTTGTGGCAATTAAAAGTCGTTCTAATAAAATGTTGCTCGCCTTTTGGCTTTGCTTTATCATTCCATTTGTGCAGCTTATTGATGTAGTCTTGAGTTTTAATGTATTGTCCAAGGGAATTTTCACCGATCAGTATCATGGCGGGGAATTTTTTGCTGCCCTTTCAACAATATTGTATGATAAAACAGGTCTATATCCGATTACAATTCATGGTGCGTTGGATTATATTCCAGGGTTGATTGCCGTAAAAATATTTGGTCCGAATAACTATCTTTTCGCAACGGGTATTTTTTATAATTTTTTGGATTTTTTATCTAAAATAGCGCTGATTGTTTTGGTGTTTGAACTGATCAAAAAAAAGCCGGTCAGTATCTTGCTGGCTCTAGGGCTGACCGTGGCCATCATGAATTTTTCAGGCTACAGAAGTTTATTCCTTGTTCTCGCTATTTATTTATTTTTTCTGATCCAGAATGAATATGGTCTTCGGACACGATTGTTTTTGGAAATTTGTTTCGGTCTTGTTTTGGCTTTTGGGGTGTTCTGGTCATTCAACAGGGGCTTGGCAGGTGTTGTATCTTTGGGGGTAGCGGCAGTATTGCATGCTTACCAGACACGACGTTATTTGGTGTCTATGGGTGTATTTTTTATTTCAATCATTTCCTTTGGATATATTTCTTCATATTTTTCGTTGGAAAATTATATAGAAAATATTAAAATATTGATCGATCTGGCAGACGGATATGTTTACACCGGAAAAGACTCTGCTGTGTTTTTCAAAATATTGATAGGTGTCCACTGTTTTTTGGTAGCAATTTTGCTGGTGTGGTCTGTAATTAAAGATAAATTTCAAATAGAACACTTGGCAAATTCCTTGATGATGATCGTATTGTTGTTGTTTATGTATAAAATAGTTTCAGACAAGGCGGACCGGGTGCATTTTGTCAGTGGTATGTTGGGTCCTGTCATTGCTGGGGCCTATTTTTATTCCAGAATTCAAATTGAAAAATATTATATTTTGCAGAAAATTACATCAGGATTGATGCTTGCCTATTTTCTGCTCATGAGTAGATATTCATGGTTTATTCCCTTCATGGGTAATCACACTGTGGATATTACATTTCCCAGGGAGCTTTCTGTGGCATTAATATTGTTGGGGGTGTTTTCATTTTTTCAAGTATTCAATCGTCTCATGAATACATATAAAATATATTGGCTGGCGTTGGGGTCTGTCCTGGTTTTGGGAATGTCGCGATTTATTTTAATATTGTTTGGATTATATAGTGGTCAATATCATTGGACAGATCGTTTCAGCACGTTGCCACCCAATGCAGAATCTGTCATGAAAGGGGTGCGTTGGGCATCCGGGGAGTTGCTGGAGAGTGGAACCTCGTGTCTGTTTGATTTTTCGAGCAATGGAACCATCAATGGTTTGTCGGGTTTGCCTAATTGTACACGATTCAGCACCCTGGTCTATGCGGCCCAGAGCCATGAAAAAGAAATTATCGCAACCATAAAAAAGAAAAAACCCAAGGCGGTTGTCTATTCTTCAACGCATTGGGCATTCAGAATTAATAATTTGTCAATGCATGTCAAATTTCCGGAATTGAATAATTTGTTTCTCAAAGAGTATACCGAAGAAAAATGCCAGCACGGTCTTTGTGTTCGATATTTGACAGAAAGTAACTATTCAGCCTCCGAATAATAAACGTTGGAAAAAAAATTTTCATGTCAAATCCCTTTTTGAAAGACTCTGAAAGGCTGTCTGATGACTTGTTAATTTCAAAAAAAGAATGAAAAACTGGGATGGAGGTCCAGGAGGAAGGGCTGTGCCCTTTCTCCTGGCGGGGTTTGGGGCGGAGCCCCAACAAAGTCTTTCATGTCAAATCCTTTTTTTGAAAAAATTTTGAAAAACTCTGAATGGTTACGGCAGAATTATCGCTGGTTACCAGCCGGGATCTGCCAGATAATTGCAGGTTTTGCAAACATCCGGAGGTTCGCTGGAGTTGTTGAGAAATTTTTTGCGCATGTTGACCAGGACGGGATGATTGTAGATCAGCTCAGGATCTGTACCATACAGATTGCTGTTGGGACCTTGCAAATTTTCATCGATGCCACAGCAAACGGCCACATCGCCCAGGGAATCACACCCTACCCGTTGCCACAATTGGGCACACAGCTTTTTGATGGATTTGGTCTGGACGGCCTTGGGCCAGAAGCAAAAACCCGGCAGCACGGACTCGATCTGTCGTTGCAACTCAGGATAGGCCGGATTGGTATCATCAATGATTTCATCGAGATTTTTATTGAAACCCATGGGACGGTAGAGCAGAAAGCGCGTACTCAGGCAGCCTGCATCACGCACGAAGCGCACCAACTCCAACACTTTTTCCGGATGGTTTTCAATTTCGCTGCGCAAAAGAACGTAGCTGGTATGGGTCGGAAAAATTTGATTGATTTCGGCAAGATTGGCTTCCAGTTTTTTTCTGTTCGTGTCATAGCAGGAGATACTGATGCGTGACACGCCGGCCTGTTTCAAATCGACAATACGTTCGCGTAATTTGATGCCGTTTGTGGTGACATTGACGATGTGGCCGCGCCTGGAGAGATAGGCGACAATCTGATCCAACTCTTTGGCCAGCAAGGGTTCACCGCCCAGCATATCCACCAGGAGTGCATTGGAAAAAAGGGGATTGTCAAAGATGACTTTCACTTTTTCCAGGGTTGCATCAGCGGCTTTTCTGTCAACCATGCCGTCTTTTAAAATTTTATTGACCTGACAATAACTGCAATCAAGATTGCAGCGTTTCGTGACAAATAATTGGGCAACCTGCGGTGTGTAGCGGGCAGTCTTGACGATGGCTTCTCGTTGGGAGATTTTGTATTTTAAATAATTCCAAACTTTTGGCGTGGTTTTGATGGGTGAAATATTTTTGGCTATCTCATAATAATAGGATAAATTGACCATAATGATTGTGTCCTTGGTTGCCGGTAGCATCCGATTGCAAATTGACAAGCAAATGACAGAATGGACGGAAGCCTGGGAGGAAGGGGTGTGCCCTTCCTCCTGGCAGGTTTTGGGGCGAAGCCCCAACAGAGACGAGATTCTTTCCAGAAAAGGACAGAGCTTCAAAGGCCGCACATACCGCCGCCACAGCCACCGGTGGGGCATGAGGGCATGGGGGCATGGCTTTCCTGTCCCATTTTTGTTGACCCCAGAACACCGCCGGTAGAAAAAATTTTGCGCAATTTGTCCTGACCACAACCAGGACAGCGGGTGGCGATGGGATCGGACATCGCGTGATTGATTTCAAATTTTCCGTTACAGGCGTCACATTTGTAGTCGTAGAGGGGCATGTTCATTTCTCCCTGCATGGGAAGCTGACGAAGAGGCTGTTTGGGAATGTTGGACAAGGTAACCAATTGGAATACGTATATATTTTGTAACTATTCAGCATCCCCATATAAAACGTTTGAAAAACTGGGATGGGGGTCCAGGGGGAAGGGCTGTGCCCTTCCCCCTGGCGGGGTTTGGGGCGGAGCCCCAACAAAGTCTTTTATATCAAATCCTTTTTTTGCAAGGGTTCTGAATAGATACTATATTTTAAAAAAGGATTGCAAGAGTGTGACGAAGTTGAGAGAGCCTCATTGCCGGGTAAACGCGGTCTGATGTGCTGAAAGCGAAGAGGAGGAAGGGGCGTGCCCTTCCTCCTGGATATTCACCTTGATTACTGCCGACGTATGGCCGGACAAATCAGGCTTTGACGCTGCGATCCACGCGCACGGTCATGGGCACGATCACATCGGGATGGAGACGGATCCGGCCTGCGTGTTCGCCCAGGGTACGAATGGGGCTTCCCAGTTCGATCAGGCTGCGCGAGACCTGGATCCCTTTTTCTTTCAGAAAGGCGGCAATGTCGGCATTGGTGACCGAGCCGAACAGTTTATCGGCGGCTCCTGCCGGGCGTTCCAGGACGAATTGCACCTCGGCAATGCGCGTGGCGAGTTCTTCGGCCTGTGCCCTGACCTCTTTTTGTCGCGCCTCGAAGGCGGCGCGTTCGGCTTCGAAGCGGGCGATATTGTCCCGTGTGGCGGGCAGGGCCTTGCCGCTGGGGATCAAAAAGTTGCGTCCGTAGCCATTTTTGACTTTGACGACATCGCCCAGATTGCCGTAGCGGCTGATTTTTTCCAGCAGAATGACTTCCATGAACCTTCACTCCCCGGAGGAGTTTTTCTCCTCCGTTCCATGCAGATATCGTTTGCGGAAATCGAACCAGTTATCGAGGAGTCCGAGTACCGTTACCAACAGAATGACCTGTATCCAGAGCAGGAGGATGACATAAAAAAACCCCTGCATAAAGGTGGACACGCCGTATTTGCGAAAACTCCACTGGACCACGGCCAACCCCTGGAACAGGGAGGGAATGGCGAGAAACAGGCCCAGGTTCAGACCCAGAAAGCGTCCATTGCCTGTCGAGAAGATGGCCAGGGTGGTGCTGATGATGAGCGGCCAGACCAGAAAAAAAGGTGCCCGGAAAGTGGTCAAATCTTCCTGGGCGGTCTGGAAGGGATCCTGGTTGCGCAGCAGCAGTTGGCGGGTAGCCAGCAGATTGCCGCTCAGGACCAGGAACCAGCCCCCCAACCCCAGGACCGGAAAAATCCGGGCCATGAGGTGGATCATTTGCTGCAACTCTTCCTTGAAGAGGGCCACATTGCGCGGATTCATGCCCTCGCTTTTGGTGATGGTGTTGAGCAGCAGTTCCCGGGTGGGTTCGATGCGGTGATCGAGCGAACGTTCCAGGGTGGTCACCATGTCGAAGTTGAGCAGACTGAGGATGGTGAGGACCAGGAACATCAAGACGGCAGCCATGAGAAAGGTCAGGATGAGACCCTGGCTGACCTTCCATCCCCTGTACAAAAGTCCGGCCAGCAGCAGCGGGATGCCGCAGAGAAACAGGTAGGCGATGCATGAACCCAGGACATTCCCGGTCAGCAGAGTGGCCAGGAAGAGGGGGATCGAACTGGCGAGCCAGCCGTAGCGTTCCCCCTGGCGCAGGGCGGTCAGGAGCAGGGGGAGCGGCACCAGGAGCTGCAAGGGTGCCAGCAGCGGCAAAAACAGAGGGCTTAACCAGCAAAAACCGGCCAGCAGTCCAGATCCACCCGGTGTAGCCAGGATCTTGTTCATTCACCAGCATGAACTCTTGTCAGACCAGGAAGGGCAGCAGGGCCAGGTTGCGTGCCCGTTTGATGGCTTTGGCCAGGGCGCGTTGGTGGGGGGCGCAGACCCCGGTGATACGGCTGGGAACCATTTTGCCTCTTTCGGTGATGAAGCGGAGCAGGAGCTTCGGGTCTTTGTAGTCGATACGCACGGTTTTATCGGCGCAGAACAGGCAGACCTTGCGCCGCCGGAAAAAGGGGCGCCGGAAGCGGCCACCTTCACCACCGGCTCCGGGAGCGCCCCCGGTGCCATTGTTGCCGCCATAGCCGGGCGCACCGCCGCCACCGCCTCCTGGCCGGGTGGAACGGGGGCGACGACCGGGGGGGGAGCCTGCTCCCCCGTCATGGTTGGAACTGCCATGAAAATCACTCTTTTCCATCATGAGGTATTTCCTTTATTGATTGATTCGCAACAGAATCCTGGACGGTGGCATGGGATGCCTGAGGTCTGGACTCGATACGTTGCGCGATAAGTTCGGTACGACCCCAGCGGGTTTTTCCTTCACGGATCCAGCGTCGCTGATTCAGCCGGCCTGCCACGCGCAGGTTGGCTCCCGGGGGGAGGTTCCGACACCATTCTGCCAGGGTTCCGACAGCCAGCACGGCGATACGCACCTCACACCGTTCCAGGGGCAGAAGATCGGTCACTGTGGAGCGATGTTCCAGCTCCAGGGTTGCCACCGGCCGTCCTGACGGGGTGAGACGCACTCCGACGGGTTCCAGAAGGACACCTTCCAGGATGGTTTGGTTTTCCGGGGCGACCGGGTCGGGCATGTGCTGCCCTACCGATCCTCGTCCTGGATGGCATTGCTGGGGATGCCGAGTTCTTCGTCGTCCCCGTCCAGGCCATCGTGATCCATATCCAGATCACGGTCGGCGAGGTCGCCTTCGATACCATCATCGCGACCTTCGCGGCGTGGATCTTCGTTGCCGGCTGCTGCCAGAGGCGATGCGGACAGGTAGGGTTTGGGAACGCTGACATTCTGAAATTTCAGGACGTCTTCATCGATTTTCAGGCGGGATTCGAGTTCTGCCACGAGCTGGCCGCCCCCTTCGAGGACGTGATAAACGTAGAACCCCTTGGTGTTTTTCTTGATCGGGTAGGCAAGTTGCCGCCGTCCCCAGAGTTCTGTTTTGAGGATTGTGCCCTTCTGGCTGGCGATGATATCACCAACCCGTTTGTTGACTTGTTCCACCTGTTCCGTGGCCAAGTCCGGGCGCAAGATGTAAATAGATTCGTAAAAAGCCACTGGCACCTCCTTTCGGCTGTCATCAAAGCCCCGGAGGTTGTTTCACTTCCGGAGCAAGGAGTCACATTGACATGGAAAAAAGCCATATTGACCGATCCGTCGCCAAATTTCCAGGAGATATTCCACCTCTTTTTCCAAAACATTTACCCGGGCTGTCCGGGGTTCATGTTTTTTTCACCACCCGGCACCCTGGTGTGAGTCAGGGGGGGCATGCCGGTTTCAATCTGGGGGATCATGTGGGGGATCGACCGGAGCGGGTGGTGGAGAACCGGCGGCGGCTCATGGAATTGTTGGGTGCGCCTGCCCAACGGCTTTGTTTGTTGCGGCAGGTGCATGGGGATCAGGTGTGTCTGCCGGCGGATGAGCCGCCCGAGGGGGATGCCCTGGTGACGGATGTTCCGGGTTGGGTGTTGGGTATCCTGGTGGCGGATTGTGCCCCGGTTCTCCTGGTTGATCCGCTGGCCCGGGTGATTGGGGCGGCCCATGCCGGTTGGCGGGGTGCGGTGGGTGGTGTGGTTCCGGCTTGTATGGCGGCCATGGAGCGGCTGGGTGCCCGGCGGCAGCGCATCGTCGCGGTGGTGGGACCGTGCATCGGGCCGACGGCCTTCATGGTGGGCCAGGATGTCTGGGAACGGTTTTTGCAGGTTCGGGATGACTATCAGGTCCATTTTACTGTGGCGTCTGAAAGCGGACGATTCCTGCTGGATTTGCCGGGTTTCTTAAGACGCCAAATGTGTGACGAAGGCCTTGTTCGAGACCGGATACATCATGTTGATTTGTGTACCTTCAGCCAGGAAAATTTGTTTTTCAGCCATCGGCGCTCTTCGCAGTGTGGGGAGGGGCCGTGTGGGCGGCAAATGGGGGGAATTTTTCTGGCACCATGAATTTTTTCTGCTCCAGATGATCTGGATGGTGCTATTGTTCTGGATGTTGCTGGTCAATGCGCCCTTTGCCTGGAGCCGGACCCCGAACATTGACCAGTTGATTCAGGAAGTGGCCTATGGGCAGGGGTTGGATCCGGTTTTGTTGCGGGCGGTGGTGGCTGTGGAGTCGGATTTCAATCCCCGTTCGGTCTCTTCCAAGGGGGCCATGGGATTGATGCAGCTCATGCCCGGTACGGCCCAGGACATGGGACTGAGAAATCCTTTCCATCCCGAACAGAATCTGCGCGCCGGTGCCCGTTACCTGAAATTGATGCTGGAGCGCTTTCCCACGCTCCCCATGGCCCTGGCTGCCTACAATGCCGGTCCGAGCAGCGTCGAAAATCATGGTGGAATACCTCCCTATCCGGAAACCCGGCAATATATTAAAAAGGTTCTTGAATTATATTGGAGAAATTCGCACACTCTACCGCAGGACAGGGGACTCCGCGCCGATCCGGACCGTCGTTCATACACGCACCTGACCATGAAAAGAGAGCAGGGACGCATGATCCTTTCGGATGGCATTCCGTTGCGTCCCGATGGTCCTTCGCTTGGCTCTGGTATTATCATTCGGCGTTCTGTTCCCGACCAGGCAGAGCGTCCTCCCATCCATCTGGCCAGCAACAATGATGATTCCCCCATGCGGCGCGATGGCGTTCGGCTGGTCTCTTCGGGTATATATGTGCATCAACGCCTGGATGACGATATTCCTGTCATTCGTCTGGAGCGGTTCAGACGGTGATGGCTGGAGCCTTGGTCCAGGTGGATCTTCCATTTTTTCTTGATGGCTGGAGCCTTGGTCCAGGTGGGTCCTTCATGTTCCCTTGTTGTGGCGTCGGGATTTTAGCGCATGATTCTCTCCACCCTTTCCCCTTCCGTCATTGCCGACCGGTTGCGCCGGGGGGAGTTTCAGAACTGCGAAGATCCCAATCTGAGAGGTGCCGAGGCGGCGTATTCTCTGTGTCAGGCAGCGGTGCTGGTTCCCCTGATCTTCAACCGGGATCATTGGGAGCTGCTGCTTATTCGGCGTACTCAACGGGTTTCCCATCACAAGGGGCAGATTGCCTTTCCGGGTGGCAAGTGGGAACCGGATGATGTCAGTTTTTTGGCGACTGCCCTGCGCGAAACACGGGAAGAGTTGGGGGTGGATCCGAACAGCATCCAGGTTCTGGGTCCTCTTCCCCAGCGTGTCACCCTTTCGACGGGTTTTCTGATTCATCCCTTTGTGGGGCAGCTCCAGCCGCCGCTCCTGTTGCAACCCGAAACGCGCGAAGTGGCCCTGGTACTGACCGTACCCCTGGATTTTTTTCTTGATCCTGCGTACCACGAAATCGCAACCGAGCCAGGATCAGATTTCGTTCAGCACCGCTTTTTTTATGGAGAACACACCATCTGGGGAGCGACAGCCAGTATTATCCAACGTTTTGTCGAACTGCTCGTCACCCCGGTCACCCCGGTCACCCCGGCTTTATCAACCGATCAACCAGGACGATAATACACGCCATGCGGATTTATTTGTTCATTGTTTTGGCATTGCTGGTGCTTGGGGCATTGATTCATGGTTGCGTTTTGCTGTGGCGGGGGTTTGTGCCGGGTTCTGCAATGGCTGGCCAGCCGGTTCCCGAATCCTGGTTTCAGGGGCGGTTCGGATTGTGGCTCTTGGCCATGATCCTGTGCCTGCTCGTGTTGCTGGGCATTGATCATGTCCTGGAGGTTCCGCACGAGCCACCACGCAACTATGAGCCACCTCACATGGAAAACGGCCAGATTGTTCCCGGACGTTTTAATTGACCCTGACGTGCCGCCCGCCATGCAAACGGCCAGATTGTTCCCGGACGTTTTATTGGCCCTGACGTGCCGCCCGCCATCGCTGATGCTGTTCCCGGAACAGATCCTCCATTTTTTCAATAACTTCCTTGTCAGGGGTTCCCAGGACTTTCTCCATGAGAATTTGTGAGGCTTTTTCCAGCAGGGAAAAGTCGGTCTCGATCATGGGATAGGTTTTTTTAAGACGTTTCAATGCCTTGACAGCACTTTCTCCCGCCGGGGCAGGTATATCCAGGGGTTCCACGGGCAGGGTCGGTTCCGGCTCCATGTTTTCCCGACTTTTTTCCAGCAAAAACTCGGCAAATTGCAGCAAGGTCTTGCGTTCCGGGGCAGCCAGGTGTTGCCAGATGGACACCAGGTGCCGATGGTTTGTTGCGGGTTCCATGCCTGTTCCCCTGTGTTTGTTGTTCCCTGCCAACTACAGCCACATGATAAAAAATTGTAAGCCATTTTAATCCGGAATGGCATGCATGTTGTTTATCTGGTGGCATGGGCGGTCCGCGTGCCTGGGGTCTGGCCGGTCTGGTCCGTCGCAACCTTTGCCCTTGTGATCGGGTTGTTCCATGAGTGGTTTTGTGGTCACGATGGATCGTCGTCGCCATCCCCGGCTGATCCTGGAATTGCCGATGCATTTACAATTCCTTGACGGCTTGCTGGTGGATGGGATAACCAGAAACGTCAGCCTTGATGGCATGTTTCTGGAAACATCGACTTTTTTCTCTTCCGTTATCGTGGGCGAGGAAGGGATTTTTGATATCCAGACGACCACGCGCACATCCAGTCTTCCCTTCGAGGTGATCCGCACGGATGCAACGGGATTGGGTCTTTTCATCCCACGCGACAATGGGATTTTTGCCTATGCTGTGTCCCTGGAAAGTCCACGGGAAATTCTCTCCCGCCTGACAGGTTGTTGAAACAGGGTATGGTGTCGGATGCGTGATTATTCTTTGTAAACGTTTTCATGATCTTGAAAGATGGTGACAGATGAGCGATGCGGTGTCTGGGCAGCCGGAGCGGGGGGATCGCCTTCGGCCTGGAGAATGGCCGGAAAGAGTCGTCGCCATCTGTTTTTATGGTCGAAGCGGTTCGGTCTTCCTGCAAAGCCTGTTGGACAGTCATCCGCGTTTGTTGTCCATACCGGGCAATCTGTACACTTATTTTGATGAATTCTGGGAAGAGAACAACAGGTTGGAGCGGGAAAAACTGGTTGCTTCCTTTTGTCAATATTACGCTTTCATGTTTGATGGGCGTAACAAGTGCAAGGCAGACAGTTCTGGAGAATTGGACAGGATGGGGGTCAACGAAGATCAGACTGTCGGCGTTGATCCGCTGGTTTATCTGGATCTGGTTTTCCGGTTTCTGGATATGGGCGGGAAAGTGACGCGCAAAAAACTGTTCCAGGCTGCCCACCTGGCCTATCACGCCGCCCTGGGACGCGCTCCCATCCAGAATCCGATTATTGTCTTTCAATTACACAATCCATCCGGAAAAAGGGCGGAAGGTTTGATCGAGGATTTCCCCGACACCATTTTTCTGCACATGATCCGGGAACCCCTGCAAACCCTGAATTCATTCTTCAAGCACACTTACGTGCATGAAAAGTATCGACCGAAATTCAAGACGTTTGCGTGGGTCTTGAGTACGATTCTTCTGGGCGGTACGCCGGCCAACAACGAGTACAAGGATCGCTCGCGGGCCGTCAGGCTGGAAGATTTGAAAGCCAATCCACGCTCGACCATGGAACGGGTCTGCCAATGGATTGGCATTCCCTGGGATGACATCCTGCTGCAAAGCACCATCAACGGCAAACAGTTCTGGTTTCCGACCACAGAGGGCAAACGACTGCAAGGATTTGAAAAAGACCATTTGCACCAGGACAATACGAAATATTTTACCTGGCTTGATCGATTCCGGTTGCATGTCATTCTGGCAGAAAAGCGGCGGCTCTGGGGTTATCCGACCGCACCATGGGCTTCCTGGAACTGGGTGCGATATCTGGTATTTTTTCTGTTGAGGTTTTCGTTTTTGACCGAACGACTCATGTGGCCCTATATCGATGCGGAAACACTCGATCCCTCGTTCGTCATTCGACAGATCCTTTGGATTGCCTGGCGGGATTTGTTCACCAAAGACCGCAAGGAAGTGACCCTGTTGGAGTTTTCCCCCAAACCGGGTTTCCAGCAAGCCTGGGAAAGAATATGCATTCTGATATGCAGCGGGATAGACGTGACCGCTGAAGGGAAGGATCTGGAGGATTCTGAATACCAGTTGCGCCATGCCCTGCAACGATTTCCACAGAGTCGGGAAATCTACACCTATCTGAGCATTCTCTTGACGCGGCAAAATCGTCCGAAAGAGGCCATGCAGGTTGTCGAAGAGGGGCTGCGGCACCACAAGGAGAGTTCCGATCTTTTCCTGGGGCGGGGCGATATTCATTTTCAGGAGAAGGAGTTTGCCAAAGCCGAGGCCGATTATCATCTGGCCCTGAAATACAGCCAGAGCATGAATGTCGAGGCCCTGGTTGGCCTGGGCGACCTTTGTATTCGCACCAATCGTCAGCCGGAAGGGTTGGAATTTTTGCGTGCCGCCGTCAGGTACGATGTCACCAAGGTACATGCCTGGGCAATGTTGGCCCTGGGGGCCGATCAGATTCAAAATCATGACCTGTGCCACCTCGGCAAGCGCATGCTGGCTGCCTTGCATCCCGGCCATCCGGCGATTGACTGGTTGAACAAGAAGAAATCGTCATGACCTCCCCGGACCCGGCATGCAGTTACGACGCCATACCCTACCCCGGGTCACCGGTTGCCGAGACCCATCCAGATCATCTGGCGGCGGTGGGGGCACTTTTTGGTTTGGATGTGCCACATCCCGAAAGGTGTCGTCTTTTGGAGTTGGGCTGCGCCAATGGTGCCAATCTCATTCCCATGGCCTGGCATCTGCCGGAGAGCCGGTTTGTGGGGGTCGATCTGTCGCCGGTCCAGGTGGCCCGGGGCGATGCCCTGGCCAGGGATCTGGGGTTAAGCAATCTGCACCTGCAAGTTGCCGATATACGCAATCTGCCGGAGTCGATGGGACCGTTTGATTACATCGTTGCCCATGGCATCTACTCCTGGGTCCCGGAGGAGGTGCAGGAGAAAATTCTCTCCCTCTGCGCGGCGTCACTCTCGCCACAGGGCGTGGCTTATATCAGCTTCAATACCCTGCCTGGATGGCGTTTGCGCGGCACGGTGCGTGACATTCTTCTCGACCAGACCCGGCATGGCAAAACGCCCCGGGAACGTCTGACCAAGGCCCTGACCACCCTGGAGTTTTTGCAGGAGGCCTATGCCGCCCTGGACACGCCCCTGACCCAGGCCCTGCTCCAGGAAGTGATCCGGCTGCGCCAGAGACCGCCTGGACATCTCTTCCATGAATATCTGGAAGAGTACAATACGCCCTGTCTGTTGCGTGATTTTATTGAAAAATCCCGCCAGCATGGCCTGGAATACGTGGCGGATTGTGATCTATCCCGCATGTTTCCCCACACCCTGGGCGAGCGGGGCGCGGCACTGTTCCAGAATATGAGCGAGCCACTGGAGGTGTGGCAACATCTCGATTTTTTGCACAATCGGGCTTTTCGGCAGGCCCTTTTTTGTCGGCAGGGAGTGACCATCTCCCGTGAACCGCTCCTTGAACGTCTGGAATCGCTTTATTATCATGCCCGGGTTGCCCCGGTGGGTTCCGTGGATCTGCGGCGTGCCAGGCCGGTACCGTTTGCCACGCCCGAGGGGGAACGTTTTTTTGTGCAACGCCCCATGACCCGGGCGGCCTTGCAGATGCTGGCGGATACCTATCCCCGTTCCTGGAGCTGGCCGGAGCTTGCCCAGGTGGCCTGGCAACGGATTGCGGCTTTTGGGTTGCATCAGGAGAGTGAGGGGCCGGAGTATTTTGGTGAGCTGGCTGCCTTGCTCCTGCGCGGGGCAGTTGGCATGTCGGTCAGGGCTTATGGCCAGGCAGCCGATTCCGTGCATCCCCAGGCCACTCCCCTGGCCCTGGCCCAGATTCGTCACCATTGGGACCATCTGGCGACGGTGCGCCACCAGGTCATGCCGGTAACCGAGTTTACGGCAGCCCTGTTGCCCCTCCTGGATGGGGTGAGCGACGAGGCGCAAATCCGGGATCGTCTGCTTCTCCGCATTCTCCAGGAACCTCATCTCCTGGATCCCCATGCTGCCTCGTGGAACGAAAAACGTCTGCTGCGTGCCCTGACGGAAAAGATTGCGGATCATCGATCCCTTTTTGCCCATCATGGTATACTTGTTGCTGCCGACTGAAATGATGACAAGGACCCGACAAATCCATGGCACGGATGCACCTTAAGCCCATGACACAATGATCAGGAAGTGGCCATGACGAAGCGAATGGAAGCGAACCCCAATTCATCCCGACTGGGTCTCAGGTACCAGGTGTATGGAATTGTTGGCACCTTGCTGCTGCTGTTGCTGGTCAACACCTTTCTGGGTCTCGGCAGTGGCGGAAAGAATTCCTCCCGGGATATGGATGTGGTTCGCCTCCTTCAGGACCTGAACCGGGGTGTGGGACGCCTGGAGAGTTTGCGTCTTCAGCAGTTGCTCATTCTGGAACAGGCTGTCAGCGGCTCCCGGGAAAGTGAACAGCGCGTCTGGTTCCTGGGTGTGGTCGAAAATGTCAATAAACAGACAGCTGCTCTGCAAACACTCTTGAAAAAATTGCGTACCTTGACCACCAACCCGGATGTGATCAGGGACAACCAACGCCTTGCCCAACATTTTGTCACCGTGGAAAAAGGGTTGCGGGATCTCTCCGAACGGGGAATACAGGTGCTGGACCGGGTACAGCAGAAAGATTTGGCTTCCGGTCGCAAGTTGTTGGAGGAGATCAGTCAGAATCATGGAATCAAATCCAAGGATTTGGAGCAGTCTTTCGTTTTCCTCGGATCGTTGGTCAATTTGCAGGTCGGTTCTCCACCTGCCGGCAGAGACAAAATAATCTGGTTGACTGGGTTGATTGTGATCCTGGCTCTGGTCATGGGGGTGGTTGCGGCCTGGTGGATTGTCTCCCGCCATGAGCGGGAAGTGCCAATCCATGCCGCCGGCGGCCAAATGCTGCCATTCCGTCCGGAAGAGGTTGCCCGAAAACCCCAGGGGCGGACGACATCCATGAACGGTTTGACGGATCGGCATCGGGATTTGGTCCAGGAAATCGAGGCCAAACTGATTCATTTGAGTGAGTTGGGCCAACCTCTGCAATCCCTTGCCAGTGATCTGGCGGCCCATGTGCAGGAGATGACCCATGGAGCCAAAAAGGCGATCTATGACTCCCGCGAAATGCGCACCAACATGTCCACCATCAATGCCTGGGCCGAAGAGTCCAACGAGCATATGCGCATTATTTCCAAGTCGGCGGAAGAGTCCAGCGCCAACATGCAATCCATCAACAAGGCCTCCGAAGATGCCAATACCGCCTTGAAAATGGTCGCCGAATCCTCCGATCAGGCCAGTGTCAGCATGAACTCCGTGCGGGATGCCGCCGAACGGACCAATCGCAATCTGAACGAAGTGGCCCGTTCCGTGGAGGAGTTGAATCGTTCCCTGATGGAAGTCCGCAAGCAGTGCGAAGCGGCAGACAAGGAGTCCGGTCAGGCCAGTCACAATGCCCAGAACAATTCCGAGGTGATGTCCAATCTGGCGAAAGCGGCCCAGGAAATCGGCAAGGTGATCGAACTGATCAACGAAATTGCCGACCAGACCAACATGCTGGCCTTGAATGCCTCCATCGAAGCCGCCGGGGCCGGAGATGCCGGCAAGGGGTTTGCGGTGGTGGCCAATGAAGTCAAGGAATTGGCACGTCAAACCACCGATGCCATCCGTCTGGTGGGAGACAGTGTGGACGAAATCCAGGAAAAAACCGCCGAAGCCACCAAGGCCGCCCATGAAATGGCGCTCAACATTGAGCGCATCAGCCAGTCCAATCGCGAAATCCTTCATACCGTGGACAGCCAGAGCAACAACATCCAGGCCGTGGCTAAATCCATGGAAGCCGTGGCCATGGAAAACAGCGAAGTCACCCGCCTGGTGGCCGAATCAAGCGGCGGCATCTCCGAAATGAGTCGCAATGTCAACGAAATCTCCGAAGGTATCGCCGAAGTGACCCGCAATGTGACCGAGGCCACCGAAGGAATCCACCGCATGGCGACCGGCGTCGGCGAAATCGCCCGCGGCAACATCGAAAATTCACAGAATGTGGGCGATGCGGCCAGCTCCACCACCGGTGTCATCAGCAGCATGGAGCATGTCAATGCCACTGCGGAAAAGATTGGTGAAATGGGTACCGGCATCAGTACCCTGGCCGAAGGATTGAACAAAAGCATCCACGAGTTGCACGAAGTGCTGAACGAAATGCGGAGTTGAACGCGAGACGTCGCGGAAAATTGCCCGGTTCCAATATGCCGGTATTGCATTGTTCGGCGAGATGGGGTAGTAAGTGTGGACCAAACCACCCCTGTAACCGAATGAGGAACCTGAAGGCATGTCACCTGACTTGGCACGCGCACGAAAGAACATGGTGCAATCCCAGGTGCTTCCCAATCGGGTGACCAATCCCGATTTGTTGGCGCTCCTGGGTTCGATCCCGAGAGAACGGTTTTTCGATGCCGCATATCGGGAATTTGCCTATTCGGATTATCCGATCCCACTGGGTTGGTCCGGGCGTTGCTGTCTGCTTCCTCTCCAAATCGCCTGGTTGATTCAGGCCCTGGAGTGTGGCAAGGGCGACAAGGTGCTTGTGGTCGGGGCTGGCACCGGCTATGAAGCGGCTCTCCTTGCCGGAATGGGGGCGCAGGTCTGTGCCCTGGAATCCGATCCGGTCCTGGCCGCCCAGGGTCAGGAGGCTACCGCCGGGACAGAAGTTGCCTGGCGTGTCCAGGAATACCAGTCCGGCTGGCCCGAAGAGGCTCCCTTCAGGGGTATTCTCTTCTGTGGCGCGGTCCATGAAGTTCCCGCCTCCTGCCGACAACAATTGGCGCGTGATGGCAACCTGGTTGCCATCGTCGGCCCGTCCCGGGCACCCGTCATGCATGCCAAACGATTCTCGGGAAGTGGTGGCCCAGAGGAATTTCTCTTTGAAACCGTCACGACGTCGCTGCCTGGGCTGGAGTGTTCCTCCACGTTCCAGATTTGACGCCTGCCTCTCATTACGGAAACTGACAATGAGCCAATTGCGTTGTTTGCTGGTCGGGTTTGCCGCCTGTTTTCTGGTGGCTTTTGCCTCGGAGCGTGCCGTTGCCGCAGACGCCTCGCCCACACCAGAACCCGTGCCCGAACAGGAGTATCTCCACTTTGGCAACATGGGTGGCCTCCTGCCCTCTCTCGATCTGGGTGATATCAAGGACTCTGAATCTCCCGGGGCCAAAGCGTCACTCAAGTATTGTGGTCAATGCCATAACCATCCCGGTCCGGGCATGCACACCCATGAAGAGTGGAACCAGGTATTTTGGCGGATGATGTGGCGCATGCAGATCATGCGGGCGCAATTCAAGAATTTTCTGGTCCCGCACTATGGCGAAAGCCAGATCATGTTTGCCTATTTCGTTGCCAATTCTCTCAAAAGTATCAAGGCGAATGAAGTTCCCATGCAGGAAGCGGGTGCCGTTGACTTCGTGAAAATCTGCAACCAGTGCCATCAGTTGCCATCCCCGGCCCAACACGAGGTCAAGGATTGGCGCGAGGTGGTGCAACGTATGAAAAACCACATGAAAAGCATGGGAAGAGTCTATCCCACCCAGGAAGAGTCGGACCGCATCATCGCCTTTTTGAAGTCACAGAGTGGCAAAAAATAAGGTGGATCACCCGGATATCAGGGTCAGCATCTCCCGGATCCGATTGGTGAAAGTGTGGTTCCTGGCAACGTTTTCCTGTCCGTGTCGGGCGATTTTCTCTCTGGCCAGCGGGTGGTTTTCGTAGAAACGGATTTTGTCGAGGAGTTCCTCGACCGTGGCGTAAGTCTCCAGATCAATCCCCTCCTGAAATATTTCGGAGAGGGTCGTCTGGCGGTTGGCAAGCAGGAATCCCCGGGCCGCAAGAACGTTGAACAGGCGGTCACTCAGGCCATCCAGGGCATATATTCTGGTGAGGGAAAGATTGATGCGACTGGCGGCAAAAACCTTTCCGGAAGTGCGCAAGGGGAGTGCGCCCCGGTAATGGACGTTGGGAAGTTCGGCTTGCTGCCAATCCGGAGGACCGAAAGCCTCCAGATGCGGAATGGCCTGGAAAAAATGTCGCCTTTGCTTGAAGGCGGCTTCCTTGGTCAGAAGAAGCGTCAAATCATCTGGTTGCAGACCTGATACCTGAAGAATGTTCCCTTTTTGTCCATACGCCCTGGCGACCAGCTCCGGCAGAATGTAGCGAAACTCTTTGGAGGCTGCATTCTGTTGTTGGAGAATGGCGTCGCAGGCTGCCAGCATGTGTTCGAACAGGGGTGTCTGGTCGGGGGATTCCTGGTTGAGTTTCATCCGGGCCAATTCTGCGGAGCGGCGATAATAGTTGTTTTCGCCCATTTCAATCGTGCCGACAAAACTGACACCGTAGGGTTGTTCTGCCACCTGAGGAGCGACCGGTTCGATGTTGCAGGCATTGGGAAGGTATTTGGCCTTGACGCCCAGTGCGGCCAGTTTTTCGGCATCATCGCGATATGTCAGGAATATGAAATCGGTCTTGTTGTACAGGTCTGTTTGAAAGTATTTATTATTAAGGCATTTATCGACCACCCAATGCAGAACCGGGATGCTTTTTGCCGCCCCGATGCGGGAGACAACGATTGAAAACATCGGGTGATTCAGGATGAAGTCGGGGCGGAAACGGTCTATGGCCAGTAAAATATTTTCACTGTCTGCAACGGATTCACAATATTCCGTGACCGCATGGATGCCATTGTCGGTACAGGCCTTGCGGAGGTCGTCATAATAATCAAACCGACGCAGTTTGATGATCAGGCAGCGCATGGGATCGACTCTGTTTTATTATATACGAGAAACTTGGCCTTGATCATCGTTTCGGCCATTCTGTAATTGGGGTCCAGGGGGCTGGCTCCCTGGCAGGTCCAGGACAGAGTCCTGGCGGGGTATGGGGCGGAGCCCCATGCTGTTTTTTTACGCCCCCCTTTTCCCAGGATTTTTTTGCGCTGTTTGCAAAAAAATCCCAGGGGGCGGGCCATGGTCTGACTCTTGGCGCGTTGTTCAGCGCCAAGAGTCAGACGTATTGCAGGTTTTTCGAGAAAACACTCACCGTGGCCGAATGGATGATCATGGCCTCTTTTTCAAACTGCCTTTCCTTAAACTGCACTTTTCAAGGGAGCAGCGGTTCAAACCAGGGTCGGCACCGGAAAACCGATTTCACGCAGGGCGACCAGGATGATGCGCACCACCCGTTCGGGTTCGAAAAAGTCCGTATTGATGGTCAGATCGTAGTAGGCCCGGGGGTTTGGGTATTTGCTGGCAATTTTTTCGACAAATTTGTCCCGGTCGCGATTTTTTTCAATGATTATTTTTTCGGCTTTGCGTTCCTTGATTTCGAGGCGTTTGGCCACCCGTTTGGTACACATGTCCAGGGAGCCTTCGATGCGGACCCGGAGGGTGGGTCGATTGGTGGGGATCACAAGGTGTGCCCCGCGGCCGACAATCACCCCGCCCGAGGAGCTGATGCCCAGGATCACCTTGACCATGTAGCGGAAAAAATTGCTGTTGGCACTTCCCTTGTCCACGAAAAAGCCCTGGATGATGTCATCCATGGCGGTGGTGGCACGTTCGTCGAGTTGTTCCATGATGTGGGCGTTGCCTTTGGCCTCTTTGACCACGGCCTTGAGGAGTTCCCGATCATAGAGTTGGACCCCCAGGGTTTCGGCCAACAGATTGGCAATCGCACTGCCGTTGGCACCATACATGCGGGAGATGGTCACCAGGGGTTTGGCCAGGACCCCGACATCGGTTTTCTGGGGAGGCTGGTATTGATTGGCAGAGAGAATGGAGTGAATCACGTCCATGGTGTCTTTGGCCATTAGGCGATCTCCTCGGAGGGGGGTTGTTTATCGGTTGCGACGCCGTGGAATGGATTTATGCAGGGGGGGAGTCGGCTGATGGCTTTTCAATCCCAGGTCGCCGGTCAGAATTTCCACGGTGCAGCCTGTCTGTGCGTAGTAATCGGCAACATCGACAATTGTGGCGTCTCCCAGGGAAATTCCCTGTGTGGCCATGTCGGGCCAATTGTCTGCCAATGAGAGCAATGTGTCGCGTTCCCAAAGATTGGTTTGGGCGACAAAGGCCGCCCAGGGGGTGTTTCCCTCGGCTGTGTCGCGAATGTATTTTCCCAGTTCCCGGGCCAAGCTGTGACGATCCCCTTTGCATTGGCTGATATGGTTGCCCGTTTCGATGATCGTAGCCAGGGGCAGGACGAAAGTCGATCCTTCTTTTTCTTCACGGGCAATCTGATTTGATATTCTTTTGTGATCCCACACATCTCCTTCAGGGCCACAAGTTTCTTTTCCCGGGACCTGCAACAGGCAGCAGAAGACGCTGGTATCGAAGATCAATGCCTTATTCGCCATGGGCTTTGGTTCCACGGGTTCGCAAGGCCTCTTCGATACGACCCGAGGTGGCCAGGCGACCGACCGGTCCATAGGCCAGGAGTTTGGCCAATTGGGGTGCCTCTTCCAGCAGGGTCAGGCGGCTTTCTCCGGTATCCGGATCCCGATGCACGACCGTGATGTAAGGCAACATGTCCGGTCCCATGGCATCGAGCAAGGCCGGATTGTGTGTTGTCACCAGGAGATCCACTCCCCGGTTTTTGCCTTCTTCCTTGAGCATTTGCACGAGTATTCCGGCCCGGGAAGGGTGCAGGCCTTGATCCACATCTTCAATGACCAGGAGCGAACCGGGAGGACGGGTAAACAGAGCCGTCAGAATGGCCAACAGCCGCAGGGTGCCATCGGACATACTGCGGGCATCCATGGTTTGAGTTGTCCCATTGCCATCATGCCATTTTTCTTCGCACTTGATGATGAAACAGTTCAGATCAGGTCCTTCCTGTTCGGCCCAGATGCGATGAATATCACCATCTGGTAAATATTTCAGGTATTTTTTAATTAGTTCATTAAATTTATTCAGGCTATCCAAATCCATGGATGCCATAACACTGGCAGTATTTGATGCATCAGGTTGCATGATGTCGGTAATGGTCGAATATTCCCGCATACGAGGGGGGGTTGGGTTTAGTATGAAAATGTTTTTAAAAACATCTATTAATAATTGATGGTACCCTTTCAAGGGGGTGCGAGAGTTTGTATCCTGACGTATTTTTCTGGCAACATGACGGCTTTTTTTATCCAATATATATTCAGCCAACGAACATTCTTGAAAGTTATTATTCATATGAGAATCCAAATATTGACGCACATTATAAAGGGATTTCAGGTCGCACTTGTTGGCCTGTATACGAGCATCAATGGAATAGACAAAATCGAGTGAAGAATTTTTCTGCGTTTCGTCGGCATCAAAAACGCCAGAAAGAAAAAAATCGTGATGCCCGCGAGTGACAGCCCACTTGAGGCCGCCGCGCACGGGGGGGAGGTTTTCGGTACCATTCAGGGCCTGGGTCGGGTCAATGCCAGAGACAACCCTCTGCATGAAGAGCAGGGCATCGACAATGTTGGATTTGCCACTGGCATTCGTGCCGATCAGGACGGTCAAAGGATCGATGTGCAGGGTTGCGTCGCGAAAGCTTTTCCAATGCCTGAGATGGAGTTCCTTGAGCATGGCTCAATCGACACCCGTCTCTTCCTTGACGGTGCGCACGATACGCCGGTCGTAGTTCAAAAGAGAGCGGACCTTGCCCGGATAGTCGAGCTGGCTCAAAAAATAACGAATACTGTTGATCCTGGCCCGTTTTTTGTCGTCTGACTTGACGATCATCCAGGGGGCTTCCGCCGTGGAGGAGTAGAAAAACATATCCTCCTTGGCCTTGGTATAGGCCTGCCATTTGTCCTGGGATTCACGGTCCACCGGACTCAATTTCCATTGCTTGAGAGGATCGGTCATGCGGCGGTTGAAGCGGCGTAACTGCTCCTCCTTGCTGACCGAAAAGTAGAATTTATACAGAATGATACCGGAGGCCACCAGCATGCGTTCGAATTCGGGGACCGAGCGCAAAAATTCCCGCACCTCATCCTTGGAACAAAAACCCATGACCCGTTCGACACCGGAGCGATTGTACCAACTGCGGTCAAAGAAACAAATTTCCCCGGCAGACGGCAGATGGGCCACATAGCGCTGGAAATACCACTGGGAGCGTTCCTTGTCACTCGGTTTGTCCAGTGCGACCACGCGACAGCCACGTGGATTCATGTGTTCGATGAAGCGCTTGATGGTTCCACCCTTGCCGGACGCATCCCGTCCCTCGAAAATGGCCACCACCCGCAGACCCTTCTCCTTGACCCAGTTTTGCATCTTGAGCAATTCAATATGCAACGGGGCCATGATCTGTTGATAATCCTGATCGATCATGCGGCGGAACTTCGGATGGGCAGCTTCCCGGGAGTGCAGGGCAGTTTCTGCATCGGGCAAGGTATCCGAAAGGGGTTCAATCTGGGCGGGTTGATCATCCATGTGCATGCGGTCTGGCTCCGGTTGCGGCTTTTGGTACCTTCATCCCTGGTCCTCCATCATAACCCCACCCAGGTTCCGAGTTCCAGCAAATTGGTTGGGTAGCCTGCAAACAAAAAAGGGATCACCCTCTCAGGTGATCCCGCGTCCGAATTCAAACGATTATTTGTTACAGAATTTCTTGATTTTATTCTACATGCAGCAGAACCCGGCACATCGTTCATCTGCTCATCAGGATCGTTACCGGATCCGCATCCGGGTCATGATATCCATATCGATAATCCTGCGGCATGGCATCAACCAGTACGGAACAAGTGGTCCGACCAAGGGTTGATCAATGGGGCTTTTTCTGTTTCCAGAAAAGAATCCGTCCACATGCCTCGCACTTTTTCACGGTCGAAAGAAAATAAACCACACCGACCGTGGCAAAAATGGGTATCAGGATTCGGCTGGCTGCAATGACCGGTCCCAGACGAACGTCTTCGCGGATGATCTCTCCCGGGTTGATGACAACCCCAAAGAGCGTGAACAACATGACAATCACTCCACCTACGAAGATGAGGACCATCGGGTTTTTGATCAGGGGCTTTTCTTCATGCATGGTAACCTCCAACGGGCAGACGATCTCAGTAACGTCTCCATTATAGGGGTGAACCGTAGTCACGCAAGAAAAATATTTCATAATAAATACAATATATTAACGTAAAATGAAAATATTTTATCACTCCATTGATTTCATGTAATTCTCCGGCAAAAAGGGCCGCAACACCCTGTTTTTTTAAAAATTTATCGATACTAAAATAAATTTATCCGTAAGTCACTACGAAAAAATCTGTTTTTCTTCCAAAGGATAGCGTGGAGGCTCGAAAAATGGTCAAAAAAGCCCCTGTCACGAACTGTCAGGATCGACACGATTTGATGTGTTGATTAATATATTTTAGTGTAGAAAAGGGATGAGGTGGTAAGAGGAAAAATTCGGGAGAGAGGCAATTCGTAGGCTCCTACGTTGACCGTGTCTCCTGACCCGGGCTGGCTGATGTGTGGTACCATTTCACGCGGAATAGTGGGCGAAAATTGGATATGGATTGGGGTCGATCCCGGGTGATCGAACGTTATCTCTTACGAAATCCACTCCACGAAGCGGACTTCTGGTGGGCCGCAAGGTTCAAGATGCGGCGGAGAGACCGGGATGGGTTTGTTGTTGCTGGCCATGTTGCTGGGAATTTTATTGAACCTGCATGTTCCGGTCGGGGAGGGGGATCTTTGGGCCGTGCGCGGCATGGTTGGGCTGGCAACGTACCTGGCTTGGCGACAGGCTCCAGACGGATATGCACGCTGGCGGCGGCTGATCCTGGGTCTTGGGCTGGGTCTGGCGGCAGCGGCCTGGGAGGATTGGCAGGCGCTGCATCCCCACTGGGAGCCTGCGGTGGGCAAGGGAGGCAAGCCCTTTGTCGCCATGGTCGTAGATCGCAATGATCGGGATGATTCGGTGCAACTGCTGTTGGAGGATTTTCGTTGGGACCAGGAAGAGGCCAGGAAGCCGGGATCGGAAAACGTTGACTTGCACCAGAAACAGACCGAGGTGTCGGTATCGGAAAACGTTGACCTGAACAAGAAACAGACCGAGGTGTCGGGAGCGGCAAACGTTGACCTGAACATGAAAAAGACCGAGGTGTCGGGAACGGCAAACGTTGACCTGAACAAGAAACAGACCGAGGTGTCGGGAGCGGCAAACGTTGACTGGCACCGGGAACAGACCGAGGTGCCAGGATGGGTCCAATTGACCGTTTATCGGCAGGCCGTTGATCTCCTTCCGGGGGATCGGATTGCAGGTGTGGCCAGCGTGCGTCCCTGGACGGATTATCGGGTTCCAGGCGTATTCTCCTACGGAGACTTCATGCGCCGGCAGGGGGTGAAGGCCTCAGGATATACCCTGGAATCTCCCCGGGTGGTGGAACAGACCGGCCAGTGGCGCGTCAACCGTATGCGCCAACGCATTTCCGGATGGGTGACCGACCACATTCCCCCGCATCAACAAGGATTGGTGGAGGGGATCCTGGTCGGCAAACGGGGCCGCATCACCGAGCAACAGAATGAAACCATGCGCAGTGCCGGCCTGATTCACCTGGTGGCCATTTCAGGATCGAATCTGGGGCTGGTGGCCGGCTGGATGTTTTTTGGCCTGCGGCGCATCCTGCTCCTGGTGATGCCCCTGGCACGTCGTTGGGATGTCAAACGGTTTGCCGCCATGGGTGCCCTGCTGTTGACGCTGGGCTATGCAGCCCTGGCCGGGTGGTCGGTGGCTACGCAAAGGGCAGCCATCATGATTGCCATGTACCTGCTGGCCATGGCGCTGGGCCGGGGCAATCAATCCTGGCGTGCCCTGGGAATGGCCGCCATCCTGATTCTGTTGTTGCAGCCTCACCAACTGTTTCAGGCCGGGTTTCAACTGTCATTTCTGGCCGTGGCCACCCTGCTGGTGGTGACTGAAAGAAAATATGCCTCGGGCTGGTGGAACTATCCGGTGACCATGCTGCTCTCGACCGTTGCCATCGGCTGCGTGCTGACGCCGGTCACGGCACACCATTTTCATCAGGCGTCACCCTACGGCATGCTGGCCAATATTCCGGCCATTCCCTGGGTGGGGGTGGTGGCGGTTCCATTGGGCATGATCGGTTTGCTGTTGTTGCCCGTATCAAATACGGCAGGCGGTTGGGTATTGACCCTCATGGGCTGGAGTCTGGAGCTGTTTGATCGCTGGGCGGTCTGGATCAGCGATTTGCCGGGGGCCTGGCTGCGCCTGCCAGGCCCGACCTTGCCGGGCACGGTTCTCATGGTGCTGGCCATGGTGGGCGGAGTCGTGGGGCGGGGTGTCTGGCGACGCCTGGGTTGCCTGGTGTTGCTGGTCGGAGGCTGGTTCTGGCCCCATCCCGCGCCGCCTCCGGGATCCATGCAGGTGACGGTGCTGGATGTGCAACAGGGACAAAGCGTCCTGTTGCACGCCCCGACCGGGGGGTGGTCGGTCATCGATGCCGGCGGTCCGGCGACGGCCCGCTTCAATGTCGGCGAATCCATCATCTCCGCCTACCTCTGGTACCAGGGAGTGCGAAAACTGGAGCGCCTCGTGTTGAGCCACCCGCAACAGGACCATATGGCCGGAGCCACCCGCCTGTTGCGCAATTTTCCGATTGGCGAACTCTGGTTGGGATCGTTTCCCCGGGATGAGAACGAACGGACCGATTATCGACAGATTCTGGCCATGGCTGACCGGCAGGGTGTCACCATCCGTCGCTTTCAGACGGAAGTGACGCTGCAAGCGGATGGCCTGGATTTTCGCATTCTGCCACCTTATCCGGGAGGTGGTGCCAGGCAGGATAACGACCACTCCCTGGTTCTGGAAGTGACGCACGGCACGCAACGGGTGCTATTCCCGGGTGACATTCAAAAGGCTGGCGAAAAGTGGCTGGTGCGCAATGGCGCATTGGTACCGGTGGCACTGACATTGGCTCCTCATCACGGCAGTTCCGGCTCCAGTACCCCGGATTTTGTCCAGGGTGTCCATCCTGACCATGTGGTGTTCAGTGTCGGCAGAAACAATCGTTATGGATTTCCCAAAGAGGATACCCTGCAACGCTGGGCTGCGACCAAAGCCAGAATCTGGCGAACGGATCTGGATGGTACGGTCGTCTTTCGTTCGGATGGTCGCCGCCTGGAAAAGGTGGATGGGTTATGACGGAAATGTGGGGACCCGCTTGGGTTGCATGGTTGGGTTGGCCGGTTATCCGAAATGGCCTTGTCATCTGCGGGGCTGTCCCTGGGTGAGTTTGCACTCAGGTTCGCCGAGGGAACGGGTCAAGGTGAAAGAGTTGGCCGGTTATCCGGCCCGGATGTTTCATCTGCGGGGATACTCCCGGGGATCCTTGCACTCAGGTTCGCCGAGGGGACGGGTAAAGGTGAACTGGAGAGGTCTGACCACAAGTTCTCGGGCGGCCTGACCGGCATTGCCGCCAGCCAGACTGAAGGGCAGCGAGACAGTATAAAAGGCCACCCCTACCACCGATGCCACCAGACCCAGGGGGCGGCAGATCAGGCCATCGATGATCATGTCTTCTGCCCGCTGGCCAGCCGTGCGGCCATCCCCGGTCCAGGATGCTTCGGGATTGGCCAGAAGATCGTTCGGGGCGGCAAGCAGCAGGAGCAAAAACAGGCAGCCCAGGACAAGACCCAACCATCTTCTGGGTATGGTTTGCCTGTTCCTCGGGGGCCAATCCACAGGGCGTGTCGCGTGTGCCGTGCGCCGACCCGGGCCATATGCCATGTATACCATGTTGATCAACTCCTCCAGAAGAGGTCAGAGTACCCAAATCCGGTTTCCAACCAGAGAGTCCGTGGTAAACTGCCGATTCCAACCAAAATGATCTGGTGCAATGGCGCTCTCTTGCCGAAAAGATCCTGCAATACCTGCTGCAATCGTGCCATCACGTTGAGCCAAATCTCATGGACTTGCATCTCATGGCCATGGTGACATCCCATTTTTCATTGGTTTTCAATCCATACAAGGCCTGGCGGGAGTTTACCCGGGAACAGCGTCTGGTGTCGGGATTGTTTGTCCTGGCATTTTTGATCGGTGGCCTGCCCAAGGCCTTTACGTCGGCGGCGGTCAATGCCTTTTTCATTCAAACCTACGGTGCCGACTCTCTGCCCTATGTGTATCTCGGTCTGGCCATCATCACGCCGGCCATCGGTGCGTTTTATCTGCGCTGTGAACGCAACCTGCGCTATGCGACCCTTCTGACAGGCACCCTGTTGGTGAATGTGGCGGTTCTGGGGACGATATGGCTCGGTTGGCAGCATGGATACCGGTGGGTTGCCTTTGTGGCGGAGGTCTGGGAGAGCGTGGAGTGGGTGCTGACCAGCCTGGTCTTGTGGGGGTTGGCGGGGCGTCTCCTGGACATGCGACAAAGCAAACGTGCTTTTGGCCTGATCGGGATCGGGGAGCTGTTGGCCATCGTGGCGGGTGGGATATTCACGCCGTTTTGGGTCAATCTGTTGGGGACGCCAGGTCTTTTGTTGCTCTCTGCCCTGAGTTGCCTCCTGGGGATCTGGCTGGTATCGGCCATGTTCAGGCATCTGGTCCCGCATGTGGCTGGCAATGCCGACGAGGGGCAGGAAGAGGAGCCTGTGGGCATCGGTGATGGTCCGGATCGAACCTACATTCTGTTCATTCTCGCCCTGAGCGCCATCGGCGTCGTTGCCTATCATTTCATCGATAACGCCTTTTACGACAGTGTGGAAATGCATTTTCCCACCGAGGATGCCCTCTCCTCCTACATGGGATCCTACAATGCCACCGTGGCCATGGTGGGACTCCTCTATCGATGGCTGTTCTCGGATTTTGTCTTCAATCGGCTGGGTATCCGGGTGGCGATTTTATTGCCGGCTCTGGCCCTGCTGGTTGGAAGCCTGGCCGTGGTCACGGCTGGTTGGGCCGTGGGCAACACCGGCTGGCTGTTCCTGATGATGACCAGTGGCAATAAACTCCTTGAAAATCTAGGCTCCGAAGCCATTCACAAAGGGGTTCTGCTGACGCTTTTTCAGCCCCTTTCACCCAGGCGACGCACCGGCATTCAGGTGGTGGTGGAATCTGTCGTGGAACCGGTGGCCGGCGGGGTGGCTGGTCTGGTATTGCTCTGGTGCAACAAGGGGCTGGGCTTTACGGCCCGGGAACTGACGGCCACCTCCCTGCTTGTGATATCGTTGTGGCTCTTTACAGCCTGGCGGTTACACGTTCACTACGTGGCGGCCCTGGGACGTGCCCTGGAGTGTCAACGTCTTGGCAGCGAGGCTTTTCTGGCCAGGGACGAGGCCAGCCTGGCCTTGTTGCGCCGGGGACTCTTCAGTCCAAAGCTTTCTTACAGCCTGTATTGCCTGCAATGGCTGGATCGGGAACGTGATCGCCACCTGGAGGAGGATATTCCCCGGCTGCTCGACCATCCGCATGCCGCCATGCGCAGTGCCACCGCCAGTGTGGTGGAACGCCGCCAACTGGTCGCTTCCTGGGAGGCCGTGCAAACGCGCCTGGCCGTGGAAAAGGATCCCAAGGTGCAGGGATGTCTCTTGCGCGCCCTGGCTGCCGTGGGTGAGGCGGATGCCATGGAAACGATCACCCCCTATGTGCGTGATCCCAATCCCCAGGTGCAGTGCGATGCCCTGGTGGCCATGCTCAAGCACTGCGGTATCGAAGGAATTATTGTGGCCGGGGCCGATTTGTTGCAGGCCGCCGCCTCCGCCCATCCCGAACGCCGCCGCATGGCGGCCAAGGTGGTGGAAGAGGTCGCCGACAGTCATCTCTATCGAATTTTATTGCGCCTGCTGAACGATCCGGATCTCTCCGTGCGTCATGCCGCCCTGGAAGCGGCTACCCGACTGGCCTCGGTACCCAGATTGCAAAAAGCCGCCCTGGTGCATCTCCAGAATCGCGACACCACCCGCAAGGCCGAGGTCCTGTTGGTGGCGGCCGGACCGGGGGTTGTTCCCGATCTGGAACATCTCCTGACAGCGGATCAGAGTCCGGATTGGGTCAAAATGCGGGTCATCGCCATTCTGGGACAGATGCCGGTGGCTGCATCCTGGTCCATTCTGGAAACATTTCTTGCCACGGCGACGCCGGATTTGCGGCATGCAACCCTGCGAGCGCTCCGCCTTTTGCAGCACCGGGTACCCATGGAACGCCAGCCGGACTGGGTGACCTTGTTGCTGCATGAAGTGCGGCAATTTACCGAATGGCTGGCCATCGGCATTGACCTGGAACAGGCGGGTTCCATGCAGATGGCCAGGGATGGCATGCAACTGGAAATGGAACGTATCCAGGAACGGATTTTCATTCTGCTGGCCTTTTCATATCCGCAGGCGGCGTTGCAGGATGTCTGGATGCAATTTGCCAGTGGCAAGCCGGACAAACGGGCCTATGCCATAGAAATCATTGATAATATATTGCCGCAGACCCTCAAGGGTCCGGTGATACCGGTCCTGGAGGAAAAACCCCCGATTGAGCGGTTGCAAAGTCTGGCCACGTTTCATCCCCAGCGCTGCCTGGGTCTGACGGCCCGTTTGCCAACCCTGAAAGAGTCCCCTTTGCTCCGAGACAAGCCATGGATCCGTGCCAGTCTGGTTTATGGTGCTGCCACGCTGGGGGGGGAGGTGTTTTTTCAATTGGCTGCAACGACCCATCTCGACGCGCATCCGGTATTGCGGGAGACCGCAGCCCGGGTCGCCCTGAACTGGCCGGCACCCCACGCCTGCCAAATACTATCGACTTTGATTGCGGATTCCGATCCCCGGGTTGCCGATATGGCCCGACGCATGCTTGTCCAGGTGGAGGCCGCCGGAAGCACAACAGGTGCCGCAAGCGGGAGAATGCCCATGTCCACGATCGAGAAAATTATTTTTCTCAAACAGATTGCGCTGTTTTCCAGCATTCCGGAAGAGTACCTCATGGATATTGCCAATCGGATGGAGGAGGGGGAGTCCCTGCCCGGCGAGGCAATCGTGCGACAGGGAGAGTGGGGCAATGCCCTCTACATCATCGGCAGCGGCCAGGTGCGGGTGATCGTCAACGGCAACGAAGTGGCGGTCATGCACGAAGGGGATGTGTTTGGTGAATTGGCCTTGCTGGATCCGGAACCCCGCTCGGCCACGGTCGCAGCCGTTGGCGACGTGCGTCATTATCGCATCGACGGTCAGGTATTTGACGAAATCATGGCCATTGAACCCTCGGTTGCCCGTAACATCATTCGCATGCTCTGTCGCCGCCTGCGGGAACTCCATCAGCGCGTAACCCAAAAGGAACCGAAATCATGATGGATCGCAGCAGGGGATGTTTTCTGCGAAAACGACAAAAAAGCATTGTATTGGGGGGGAGTTGCCGGGTACCTTATCAAAAGAGTCCGTCTTTAACCTCAATGCCCGACCTGTGGTCACCTTGACTGCGGGTTTTGGTCCGGTTGCACGCCACATGGGAGAACTGTATCAAAAGCTGATCAAAATGGTGGACAAAATGCCCGCTTTTCCCAAAAGTGTGCATCGTGTCCTGCAATTGACTTCGGATTTGAACTACAGCCACAAAGAGCTGATCCGGATCATCAATCACGATCCGGTCATGACGCTCAAAATCCTGAAACTGGTCAATTCAGTCTATTTTGGATTTCCGCGCCAGGTCGCTTCGATCAACCAGGCCGTGGTGTTTCTGGGCATGAACACCATCAAAAATCTGGCCTTGAGCGTGGCCACGCGAGGTATGTTGCCGCAGTTGGACCACGGCGGATTGCATACCAACCAGTTTTTGCTCCACTCGGTGGGTGTGGGAACCGTGGCCAAACTCCTGGCCCGCAAGCTCGCCGTGCCTGAACCGGAACTGACCGACTATTTTGTGGCCGGGTTATTGCACGATTTCGGCAAGGTTCTTTTTTCTCAGTTCATGCCGGGAGAGTTTCAGGAGGTTTTGGAGAGAGCGCGAGTCCAGGGAATTTCCCTGCACCTGGTGGAAAGAGATCTGATTGGTGCAGATCACACGGAAATTGGTTCCCTGCTTGGAGAAAAATGGCATCTTCCCCCTGACCTGGTGACGGCCATCCGCAGTCATCACGCCGACCCTGCCACGGCACCAGACTCTTGCATGCTCCACTGCGTCCAGGTCGCCAACCGAATCACCAAACAGTTGCGCTTTGGCGATGCGGGCAATTCAACTCTTGAACCTCTCTCCCCTGCTGTCCTGAATCGGTTCGGCATGGATGCGGATGCGTTGTTGCAATCCCTGGGAAACCTGGATGAAGAGATGAAAAAAGCACAGGTTTTCATCCGTCTATAATCGTTGGGAGAGTGACCTTTGAAAATCCGTTTTTGGGGTGTGCGCGGTTCCATCGCCTGTCCTGGCCCCCAAACCATCAAGTATGGAGGCAATACCACCTGCATCGAAATCCGTACCGACGAAAATGATTTGATCATCCTCGATGCCGGAACCGGCATTTTTCCGCTTTCGCACACCTTGTTCGGTGAACTCCCTCTGACCTGTCACATATTCATCACCCACACCCATTGGGATCATATCCAGGGTCTGCCTTTTTTTATTCCCACCTTCATTCCCGGCAATACGGTCCGTCTGCACGGAGCGTTCGATCCCATCAACAATGGCGATCTCCGGGAGGTTTTGTCGCGCCAGATGGAGTATTGCTATTTTCCGGTCCGGGAGGCAGAGCTGCAAGCCAACATGCACTATGTCACCTTGCGGGAACGACAAACCATCCAGGTGGGTTCGGCCAGGGTGACCAATATTTTCATGAACCATCCGGTCCTCAATTTTGGCTATCGGGTCGAATGCCGTGGCAAGTCGGTCTTTTTTACCGGTGACCATGAACCCATGACCAATGTCTACGATATTGAAGATGATGGTTTCCCGGAATATCAGACACTCATGGACCAGAAACACCAATCCATCACGGAATTTATTCGGGGTGTCGATGTCCTGATTGCCGATACAAGCTATACCCCGGAGGAGTACAAAACCAAAAAGGGGTGGGGGCATGGTACCTTCGATACGAGTATTCACCTCGGGCGGGAAACCGGTGCCAAACACCTCTTTTTTACCCACCACGAACCAACCCGGTCCGATGCCGCCCTCGAAAAGGTGTTTCAGGAAGCCATGGAACGCCACCCTAGACAACCCGGTGATCCCGTCTATCACCTGGCCCGGGAAGGGTTGATATTTGAGGTGTAGAAATGTCAGGGAAATCGTCCGCTGTGTCCCAAAGCAAAGCGGGCCATCCATTTTGTCCTGTGTTTGAGAATACTTAAATAAATTTTATCGAAAAAAGTGCCCTTGCCCAGGTTTTTCATATATTTCTTCCCATCCGTATGCAGAATGACGGGTTCCTGAAGCAGGTCTCCATAGATCCATCCTTCCCTGTATTGTCTCGTAATGTTTTCTTCTATACCGGAAGAGCGGGCTTTCTTGATATTGATCAACGGCATGTATGTCAATCGGGCGTGTTCCCTGTCAAGCAAATGGGGATTGTTTGAAAACTGCGTCGTTTTGCAAAACGGCACGTCTCCAACACAGTCCGGCACGGCAGACAAGGTTTCCACGGTGGTAGACTGGTTTGGAAATCGATTGAATCTCACATAGGGAATGGAATTGTTTTGCATCGACTGACATATGGTCAACAAGTCATGACGCAACCTGCCCTGGATGAATACCCAATCGTGTTCAAATTGCAACAGGCAGTCTGCATCACTGAGCTGGATACTTTTCAGATAGCCGTCCGCCAGTCCCCTGGTATAATAAAATGTGAATGGGTAACTGACAAGAGAGGCAGCAACTTTTTGATAAAATTGCATTCGATTGTGAATGAACGGGCCGTGATGACAAAAGACTTTTATTGAATTGAAAATATCGAGTCCAACCTGTTCATGCAACGATTCAATCGTATTGAAAAATGGTGTATCATCGATATGATTGCTGCAAAAATTTGTAAACAAATTCAGATCAAGTTTCATGATCTATTCAGAACCCTTGCAAAAAAAAGACTTGATATGAAAGGCTTTGTTGGGGCTTTGCCCCAAACCCCGCCAGGGGGAAGGGCAGAGCCGCTCCCCCCTGGACCCCCATCCCAGTTTTTCAAACATTTTCAATGGGGGGCTGAATAGATACGTTTTTCATTCCATTTGATCAGGTGATCACTGTCGGGCGTTCCCTGCCGGTGCGTTGTTTGATCCCTGCCAACTTGTCGGCAATGCGAATCAGATCGGCCAGGGCTTCCTGGGCATCCAGGCCATGTCGTGCCGCATCGGGTTCATACCGCTCCAGATAGATGCGCAAGGTGGCTCCTTTGGTGCCGGTTCCGGAGAGCCGGAACACGATACGGGAACCATCTTCGAAGCCGATGCGAATTCCCTGTCTGGTGGAGACACTGCCATCCACGGGATCGGTGTAGCCGAAATCATCGGCCAGGACAATCTTGCGTCCCTCGAAACTTTGTCCGGGGAGGGTGGCGAAGCGCTTGATCAGATCGTCCATCAACCCTTTGGCAGCGGCAGAATCGACCTCTTCGTAGTCATGGCGCGAATAGAAGGTGCGGCCATACTGTTGCCAATGGGAACGCAGAATGGCTTCGACCGATTCGCGGCGTTTGGCCAGCACATTGAGCCAGAAGAGAACGGCCCACAGACCATCTTTTTCCCGCACATGGTCCGAGCCGGTACCGAAACTCTCTTCGCCACACAGGGTGGCCCGTCCGGCATCCAGGAGGTTGCCGAAAAATTTCCAGCCGGTGGGGGTTTCGTAGCAGCCAAATCCCTTGACTTTGGCCACGCGATCCACGGCACCGCTCGTTGGCATGGAGCGTGCCACGCCTGCCAGCCCCTTTTGATAGCCCGGAACCAGATGGGCATTGTCGGCCAGCACCGCCAGACTGTCGCTGGGGGTGACGAAAAAGCGTTTGCCCAGAATCATGTTGCGGTCACCATCGCCATCGGAAGCGGCACCGAACTCAAGGGCATGAGATCCCATCATGATTTCAACGAGTTCTTCGGCATAGGTCAGATTGGGATCGGGATGACCGCCGCCAAAATCCTCCTTGACCACGCCATTCATGACCGTGCCTGCCGGGGCACCCAGACGCTCTTCCAGAATTTTTTTGGCATAAGGGCCGGTCACGGCATGCATGGCATCGAAGCGCATGCCAAAACCGCCGCTGCGGAACAGGTCGGCGATGGCTTTGAAATCGAACAGGGATTCCATCAATTCCGCATAGTCGGCAACGGAATCGATGACCGTGATGGTCATGTTGCCCAGTTTCCGGTCACCCAGGGTGTCCAGGTCGATGGTTCCTGCTTCATCCAGAATTTTGTAGGAAGAGATGCGTTTGCTGTGTTCGTAGATGGCGTCGGTGACTTTTTCCGGGGCAGGTCCGCCATTGCCGGTATTGTACTTGATGCCAAAGTCGCCATCCGGGCCACCTGGATTGTGGCTGGCCGAAAGGATGATGCCGCCAAACGCCTTGCGCTTGCGGATGACACAGGACGCTGCGGGTGTGGACAGAACCCCTCCCTGTCCCACCAGAACCCGTCCAAAACCATTGGCCGCCGCCATGCGCAGGATGGTGGCGATGGCGTGGCGATTGTGATAACGACCATCGCCGCCGACGACCAGGGTCTGGCCCTGAAATCCTTCCAGTGAATCAAAAATGGACTGGACAAAATTTTCCAAATAATGGGTCCCTTGAAACACGGTGACCTTTTTGCGCAGACCCGACGTGCCGGGTTTTTGATCGGTGAAGGGGGTGGTGGCAACGGATTTGACGGCCATGACAAACTTCCTCTCGCAGCAGGGTAGGGAACAGGGCGGACCGCATGTTTCTGTGTCCTGAATGTCTCTCAGTATAATTCAGATGTGGTCCGTTTCCCAACCCCTGGTGGGCCATGTCGGCACACATCTTTTGTCCAAAACGGAACGCGCACCCCCCTTGTCTCGGCAGGTGCGCTTCCTGATTGGACACCATTGGCATCAAGATCGGTTACGAAGCATGTTCTGGTTGATTTCCTCTTCCGAGGCATCATAATCCCAAACGAAAGTCTGGTCTGTGATGGGGGGGCGGACGTACCCTTCATTGGTCTTGCGCGGCGGAAGTTTGATGGGCTTGGGGGTCAGATCTTCGTAGGGAATCATGCGCAACAGATGGCTGATGCAGTTGAGGCGCGACCGTTTTTTGTGATCGGCATCCACCACATACCAGGGGGCTTGTTTGATGTCGGTGTGGGCGAACATTTCATCCTTGGCCCGGGAATACTCCACCCAACGGTTGCGGGATTCCACGTCCATTTCGCTGAGCTTCCACCGTTTGCGCGGGTCCCGGACCCGTTCCTGAAAGCGTTTCTCCTGCACATCATCACTGACTGAAAACCAGTATTTGATCAGGATGATGCCCGATCTGACCAGCATGCGTTCGAATTCAGGGCAGGAACGGAGAAATTCCCGGTATTCATCTTCCGTACAAAATCCCATGACCCGTTCCACACCGGCGCGGTTGTACCAGCTCCGGTCGAACATGACCATTTCGCCTTTTGTGGGTAGATGCGGGACATACCTCTGAAAATACCACTGATTTTTTTCCCGGGTGGAAGGCGTACCCAGGGCGACCACCTTGACGATACGTGGATTGAGCCGCTCCATGATGCGTTTGATGACCCCACCCTTGCCGGCGGCATCGCGTCCCTCGAAGATGACGACAACCTTGAGCTGTTTCTGCCGGATCCACTCCTGGAGTTTGACCAGCTCCACCTGGAAAATGGCCATCTGCTTTTCAAAAACCTTGTTGGAAACATCTTTTTGATGTTTCCCCTCCGGTTTTTGATGTGGCGTCACGTTGCTTTTGTCATCCTCTTTTTTTTCTACGTTTATTTTCTTTTCCTTTTTCTTCATGTTTTCCTTGTTTTTGTTTTTCTTTTTCTTCTTGTTGCGATCACTATTTTCTTGATGTTTCTCGGTGTCTTCTTCATCGTCAACCATATCAACTGAAATATGTGTCATAAGATGTTCCTTTTTTGTCTCGTCAAGCGTCCCGAAGGCAGGCAACAGTCAATTTTTTCTGGCAGAAACGGCTGCCTACCTTGACCTGAGTACCCATTTTCATGGTTCCACTCAACAAACCATTACCATTATGGGCAGTTTCTGTCGATGGTTGCAGTTGGTTCTGGGCGAGATGCTGTGAACGGGATCGCCGGGGGGAAAGGGGACCGACGTTCCGGCGGGAGAAAAGCTTTTGCTTTTCATTCGCTCCGGTCGTGTGTTTGTGTTTGGGCCGATGTGCGAACAAACTGCGGGCCGAATTTAACCAGAATTAGTTGGCAACTCGGATTCTTTGTTTTGTGAGCCAGAAATGTGGCAATCTTCGATCGTGTTCTCGGCGGGGGTGTTGTCTGGATTTCGTGAATGTTTCTCAGTTTCGGCTTCACGAAGGGCGCCTTGAATGGCTTGAACAAATGGATCGTTAGTTTTTTTCAGCGGCAGGAATAATAGGGTTGATTGCTTCTTCAACAAATGCATGAAGGTTTTCCGATATTGTATTGTCTCGTTTCTTGCATTGTTCCACGAATTTTTGTGCGACTTGCACCACTTCTTCAATTTCTATTGATAATTGGACTACTATTGGCAGCCAATCCGGACTTGTGTTGACTTTAACTGAATCAAATTTCCAGGCACTTTTCCATGTGCTGTTGGTAAGACAGGGACGTTCCAGACAATCACCATCAGCAAATAAATGATTACGGCAACAATGGGTCACGGGAACCAGTTTACCACCAGTCAGGTTCCCGGACGGTAGTTGTCCGACCAATTGGAACCTGATGGATTTGCTGTCTGCTATATAACCAAACTCGGTAAAGGTTTTGTAAAAACTTGGATGTATTAAATCTTCAGGAAACACATCCTGTCCTGAATCAGCATGGAATTTAAAAGCGCGGCTAAGCAAAAAATCCTGATCAAGACAATAATATTTCTGTTTTTCCTCGTTTTTTTCATTTTTAATGTCAGGGCAATAATTTTTATTGCGGTCGAACAAATTTTTTGGATGATCAATGGTTAATTTTGGCAATATTTTTGTTCCCGCAATATAAACCCACCCTTCGTCACCTTCGTGTACGCCATTTGTACCAGAAGTAAGGTAACGATAACAACATCTCATTTGATTTCTATTTTCTATGAGACGCCCCTCTCCGGGTTTGGCAGGATATAGCCTGAATGGTTTAGTAATTTTAGACGGAGAGTCTTGAACACGACACATGGCGGTATCTTCCAATTGTTAAACAGACACAATAAATGCCATTCCAGAGCATTCTAATCCAGACAGATGGGGGTTAATTTGTTAAAAATATGCAAACACCATAAAAATTAATCATAATCGACAATTCTTGCCTACAAAACATCTCAAAGCGGCCATGCTTTAATAAAATTAAAAATTTTTGGTAAAAAACCAAACAGATGGATTATGCGAACGGGAAATCCATTAGACAATCCATTCATATTCATTGATTTTATTGGCGAAGATACCTTAAAGAATGATATCGCTGGGCTGCATCAGCACGGGACGGTGACACAAAACGCCCCCAGGAGATCATTTCGCTTTCCTGGTTCCAGGGTGGGGAATCCTTTAGTAGATCAAGGCGTTGTGTATAATTTTCAGAATTGACTGAATCCTCACTGATGGCCACCTGATCAAGGACCATATGTCCATACTCTTGTTTCAACAAAGAATTATGGATTCCAGTCAAACACAACTGGCTGAACCCGACACTCTTGAACGACTCCTGTCCCAATTGTCGATTTTCCGACCACTCCATGCCTCGTTGCCGAAGCTGCCGATTTCGTTGCAGATAATCCACGGCTGTGGACAGAACAGATTCTGAAGAAAGACGGGTACTTTCATCGGCAGTTTCGTCTTTGGCAGAGTGCAACAGACTATAAATCCATGCGGGACAAAATTTTTGCCAGTTCCGGGTCGATTGTATGATCGCTTCATGGATCATTTTTTGCGTTTCCGGAGATGGCATGGACATGGATGTACCCAAAGCTGCTGACAATTGTTCCTGCGTTTCGCTTGTCAAACCTGCTGCGCCATGGCCATCAATCAGAACCGAGAAGAGTAGCGCCAAGTCGTTGCGAGAAACTGTTCCCGACTCTCCTTCCTTGATGAAAGCCAGCGTCGGCACTCTCTCTGGTTCCCGTCCAGCTCCCTGAAACAAGGAAGTGCGCTCGGGGTGTGAATGGCCAACAGCCAATACCATTTGGCTGATCTTGGCGATACACATGCGTCCAATATTCACACGTTTTTTTTCCCCCAGGCAATACTGATAATCAGTAAAGACGATCTCTGACATTTCTGTCAGATAATTTTTAAAAAGTGCTTTGACGGCACGCACCTGTTGTTGATTGAGACCGACACACGGCCTTCCTTCGACCTGCAACACGGCAATGGACACTCGCAATAATGAACTGCTGCTGCGTTTGCAAACTTCAATACTGCCCCAAACCGAGACCGTAAATTTTTTTTGTGTCGCGATGTGGCGCAGTTCCAAAACATATTGATCAGATCTGACGACACCTTGTTGGGAATAATCTTTCGGGATCTGCTTTTGTCTGTCTGTTTCGTAACCAGAAAAATAGTCCAGTTTACTCCCATTTACCAACTGCCACTCCTGGAGTGCCGCTGTGTTGACGACCCCTTCACTGGCCGGAGAAGCATCGTTGTTACACGGCGGGAAATTGACCCGCTTCGTCAAGGCCCGATCCAGGGGAGTACCGACTGCCCGGCAAAAAAAACGGCTGCGAATGCTCAGCAACTCCTCCGTAAAAGAGAGCATGACATTCATGTCGTTCGGCACCAGACCCGAGCAAACCCTTTGCCAGGTCATGACCGGGATATTAAAAAACCCTTCAGAATCGATTGATCCAAGCGTATCGACTGCGCACGCCAGACCATCATGGCGGTGAGGCATCTCTGAAAGGCGTGAGTTCATTATTTTCCGTTCCGCTCTGGTTGTTAACGGAGATTCGCCCTTTTCGGTTATTGGCTTTGCCAAGTTATTTCAGCACCGCCATTCCTACAATAATCTAATCGACCGTTAGCCCAAACGCAAGTCACTTTTATAGTAATTTATTCTTACATAATTACAGTTATATACTTAAAATAGTGCCCAACCTGAAAGAAACACGAACAGACATGCTTATGCTTGACTCTTTACTGCCTTGTCCTCAAAACTTTCCAGATCTTTTTTTACCTCCTCGTCTGGAGATATAAAGCGAAAAGAGATATCCTCCCTCCATTTTTTTGTATCAACATCAATGAAAGGCTCGATGATTCGGTTGAATGTATCAATCCATGCCTGGCGATGACCCGACACATCATTCGAATTTCCTGTTGAGATTTGTGTGACACCTGCATCGCATAATCCATCCTGATCTCCTGGAATCCAGGGCATTCTGGGCAGTTTATAGTTTTCGTTGGACAGATACTTGTCACAAAACTCTTTTGCTTTTTCCAACAGAACAGGCCGGTTCAGTGATGAATCACCCGATTGATTATTTTTCTTGCCATGAAAATTATTCTGACTGGCATTATGCTCATGTACTGGTTCAGCGTGAATCCGACAAACGACCATCGCGGATAAGCTACTTTTCA
>JADGCO010000035.1:0-41293 GCA_015228935.1 Magnetococcales bacterium
CTTCCTCCTGGCGGGGTTTGGGGCGGAGCCCCAATAAAATCTTCCTTTCCAATTTCTTTTCCAAGAGTTAATGGACAGCCTCTCAGGAAAAAGAATGCGTACTGAAACGATCAATCATCCGGAATATCTTCGGCCCGCATGCCTACGACATGGTATCCCGCATCGACATGCAACACTTCGCCCGTCACGCCCCGTCCCATGGAGGAGAGCAAAAAAACGGCGGCTTCTGCCACTTCGGTGGTATCGACGTTGCGGCGCATGGGGGCATTGTCCCGGTTCCAATTGAGGATTTCCTTGAAGTCGCCGATGCCCGAAGCGGCCAGGGTTTTGATGGGACCTGCCGAGATGGCATTGACCCGGATCTGGCGGGGACCCAGATCCACGGCCAGATAGCGGACACTGGCTTCCAGGGCCGCCTTGGCCACGCCCATGACGTTATAATGGGGCATCACCCGTTCGGCTCCGAGATAGGAGAGGGTCAACACGCTGCCCCCTGCCGACATCAGGGGGGCCGCATGGCGGCACATGCTGACCAGTGAATAGACCGAGGTCTCCATGGCGATCCGAAATCCCTCGGCGGTGGTTTGGTAAAAATGTCCTTTCAGTTCTTCCTTGCGGGCGAAGGCCACCGAGTGAACCAGGTAGTCGATGCCGCCCCACTCTTCCCGCACCCGGGCGAAGACGGCCGCCATTTCCTCTTCGACCGTCACGTTGCAGGGCACGACAAATTGCGAGCCCAACCCGTCGGCCAGAGGCCGCACCCGTTTTTCCAGGGCACTGCCCAGATAGGTAAACCCCTGAATGGCCCCTTCCCGATGGCAGGCCTGGGCAATGCCCCAGGCAATACTCCGTTCATTGGCCACGCCGAATATCAAGCCCCGTTTTCCATCCAGAATGCCCATGCCCACCCTCATCCATCTGATGCAACCGTCCACCCTTCAGGCAGAGACCCCTGCCCAAACCTGGTCGAAAAATCAAACCGGGTATTCTATAGGCGTTGGCACTGATCATTCAACCTGAAACCTGCCAAAAGCGACCCGGGGGGCAACCCGGTCCCCTGGGCCAACACCTTGAACCGCTCACCCATGGCATCAGGCATGACCAGGCGTTGCACGGCACCTGGCAACTGTTTCTTGATTGCGGGCGGCACCTTGTCGCCTGCCAGCAATTTTTCCAGGCGGGTCAGAATACCCAACCCCATCAGAAACCATCCCTGACTCGTAAAACCCAAGGTTTCCAACCCGGAGGCCCTGCCCATTCTGGCCAGGGCCGAAAAATCCACATGGGCAGTCAAATCCATCTCCCCCGGAAAGGCCAGGGGATCATCCACCCGCTCATGGTGCCGATGACCGACCAGACGTCCGGCTGGCCGGTGCGGATGGTGGTATTCCCGTTCCGGATATCCGTAGTCAATAGTCAGGATCACACCCCGTCGCAGCATTTTGCCCAGACGCTGCATCCAGGCCTGCCCTTCCAGACCAAGCTCGGTGCGATACCCTGCCGTCACCTGCAATCCGCGTCGGGAAAAATAGTCCGGATCCACTGCCGGAGTCAGGGGAATTGTGACCGCCTGCCAGGCGTCACCCGTCCATGCGGCACCCAATTCGCGCCATCCGTCCGCCGTCATTTCCAACCAGTGGACCGGCAGGGCATCAAAAAATTCATTGGACAAAATGCCCCCCACCAACCCCTGCTCCAGAGAGGCCGATAACGACTCTAACGATGCCTGCCAGGAGACCTGACCCTGTGCACCGGCACGGGTCAGCATGCGTTCCTGCACGGCCTGAAAATCCGGGCTGCGTTCCACGATGACATAGTGCAAGGCACGGGCAAACCCTGGAATGTGTCTGGCGGTGGTCAACAAATCAACGGCCAGTTGTCCGGTTCCCGCCCCCAACTCCACCAGGTCGAACCGTTCCGGACAACCCAGAAGTTCCCACACCTCAAACCACTGCAAGGCCAGCAGTTCGCCAAAGAGGGAGGTCACCTCCGGGGCAGTCACAAAATCCCCACTCCGGCCAATGCGGGACCGCTGCTGCATGTAATATCCCTGTTCCGGATGGTACAGGGCCAATTCCATGAACCGGACAAACGGCAACGCACCCCCGGCCTCGGCTGCCGCACGCAGCAGGATTGTATGCATGGACTCAATCAAGAATACTACCTGGATTTGCGACCAAATTGAGGATTATTCATTTGCACTTCCCGGACATGCGCGTCAATCTCTTCAGCAGAAGGACCTGATAACCCTCTCACTTTCGAGGTACATTGGCCAAAATGCGGTCCACATGTTCAAGAAACCGCCCCACCAAAACAACAACCTGGTTCCGATCCATCTCATCCTCCAATTCAGGGCAGGAATCATAACGAAACATGGAGGCAAAATTAGTATATTCCATCAAAGGCATATATTCATCCGGAACCGTCGCACCATTCTGCTTCAAAAGAGAAGCCAGTTCGCCAAGATCATGTTTTTTTGGGAACTGCACATTCAGGATACTCAACCACGCCTTCACTCCTTTCTCGACGGCTTGCTGCACATGAAACCCGAAAATTTCCACATCAAACTGCATAGGATCCTGCATTCTCAGAAGGGCGCGGTAATCCTTGTCCGCCATACGCCGCAACATCTCTGACTGGTCTCCGGTGTTCATTGCATGAGCCACTTCAAAATAGTTTATAGCAGGTTGAAATTGGTGAAAACCGAGCCTGCGATATGTTGATTCCAAATGGTTCGCATGTTCCAGAAGCAGTCGATTTGAATTTATTGCAGGAGACTCATAGAGCAACACCCCCTCCCGCACAGCCTCGGCAACGACGTGATTCAAGGCATCTTTCCAGTGCATCACCTCGTCATGACTGTACAGTAAAATGTCCTTTGACATGGGAAACCCGGCCAGAAGCTCTCGAATCCGCACCAACTCCCGCCAGCGGCTCCGCTCCTTCGAAAACCCTTCCTTCTCTACCACCAGCAGGTCGATATCGGAATCTGCGGTCGCTTCGCCACGCGCCATGGAACCAAAGAGGATGATCTGCTCCGGCTGCACGGCATCCACCAGGACGTGGACCATGGCATCCAGAATCTCCGGGGTCATGGGAACCACACTGTCTTTCAGAAACCCTGGCGTGATGGGAACCATAGTGTCACCAGGCAGGTTTCAAAAATACTGGAGATGAAGATTTTGCAACAAAGGCAGAATCGTTGTCTACAGGAACGGCGTGATCAAAGCCGCAGAATCGTTGTCTACAGGAACGGCGTGATCGATGCCTCGGCCCAGGCCAGCAATCTGCCCGGCTGGATCCCCCAGAGCAGAATGAGGAACGTACTGAGGGCGAGGACCACACCACTGAACCCCCCCACCTGCATCCGGAATCCGGCTTCGGGTTGCTCGAAGTACATCACCTTGACGACCCGCAGATAGTAGTAGGCAGCGATGGCTGAAAAGAGAACGCCCACCAGGGCCACACCGACATATCCCCCCCGCACGGCGGCCATGAAAACCTGCAATTTGCCGATAAACCCGGCCAGGGGTGGAATGCCGGCCATGGAAAACATGCAGAGGGCCATGACAGCGGCCAGAACGGGCCGTTTATGGGCAAGGCCGCGATAATCCTGGATGGATTCACCGATGCCATCCCGTCCGAGAACCAGGATCAGGGCGAAGGTTCCCATGTTCATGAACAGGTAGATGGCCAGATAGATCAGGATACTCCGATAGCCCATGGCCGTGCCGGGAACCAGACCGATCAGGGCATACCCCACATGGCCGACCGAGGAGTAGGCCAGCATGCGCTTGATATTGGTTTGCGGGATGGCGGCAAAAGCCCCAACCGCCATGGAGAGGATACCCAGAAATTGCACAACCGGTCCCCACTGCCCGTGCAGGGATTCAAACGCCCCGGGCAGAATCCGAAACAGGGCAGCAAATCCGGCAATCTTGGGCAGGGAGGTCATGAACGCGGTTACGGGCGTCGGGGAGCCTTCATAAACATCCGGAGACCACATGTGGAACGGGGCCGCTGCCACCTTGAAAGCCAGGCCGGAAATGACCAGAATCACCCCCAACCGGATTCCCAGATGCTCTTTCCCGCCAACCGCCATGGCCTCCTGCACTCCGGTGAAGGTGATCCCACCCGTTCCTCCATAGATCAGGCTGACACCATACAAGAACAGCCCCGAAGCCATGGAACCCAGGACGAAATATTTCAAACCGGCCTCATTGGACAAGGTATCGTCGCGACGATAGCCCGCCAGCACATAGATGGCCAGCGACATCATTTCCAGACCGAGGTAGAGGGAGAGGAAATCCCCACTGGAGGCCATGATCATGCCGCCCAGGAGGGCAAACAGGATCAGGACAAAATATTCGCCACTCAGCAAGCCAAGGCGCTGGATGGCATCCCAGGCCATGAGGATGGGAAACAACGCCCCCACATACATGAGCATTTTCATGAAGGAGGCAAATGCATCCCCGACAAACATGCCGCCGAACGTTTCGACCGGATCATCACCCATGCCGCTCCAGGTAATGTAGGCGGCCAGGAGGATGGCCAGCAGGGATCCGTAACCGACCAGACTGCCGCCATCCAGTTTGTCACGCCAGGCTCCGGCGAGCAGCAGACCCAGGGCTGCAAGGGCAATGACGATTTCCGGCAACAGTGGAACCAGGTTGATCTCCGGCATGGGAACGGACATGGGCTCAACGTCTCCGATTCAATCCAGGGAACACAAAGCACAGGCGGACCAACCAAAACTCCAATCCCCTGTGGACCGGAGCCGGTGCATGGTCAATGCATGGCCAGGGTCGTATGACCCCCTACCGCCTTGCCGGCAGACACTTGCGTCAGCAAATTTTCCACAGAAGCATGCATCACTTTCAGGAACGGGTCCGGATTGAAGCCGATCCAGAAGACCAGGATCAGCAAGGGGACAAAGAGGGCCAGTTCCCGGGGAGTGACATCGGTCATGGTCTGGACATCGGCATGCCGGATGTCGCCGAACAGGACCTTTTTGAACATCCATAACATATAGGCCGCACCCAGGACCACGCCGGTTGCCGCCACCACCGTCACACCCTTGCTGGTGGCAAACATGCCCAGCAGGATGAGAAATTCGCCGACGAAACCATTGGTCCCCGGCAGCCCCACCGAGGCCATGGTAAAGACCATGAAGAGGGTCGCATAGACCGGCATGCGCAGGGCCAGGCCGCCAAACCGGGCAATTTCCCGGGTGTGCAGTCGGTCATACACCACGCCGACCAGCAGGAAGAGCGCTCCAGAGACCAGACCATGATTGACCATTTGCAGGATGCCCCCTTCAATACCCAGTTGATTGAAGGCAAACAATCCCAGGGTCACAAAACCCATATGGGAGACCGAGGAATAGGCAATCAATTTTTTCAGGTCGGTCTGCATCAGGGCCACCAGGGCGGTATAGACCACCGCCACCAGGGAAAGGCCATAGATGAACGGCGCAAAATAATGGGCAGCATCCGGCAGCATGGGGAGCGAAAAGCGCAAAAACCCATAAGCCCCCATTTTCAACAAAACCCCGGCCAGGATCACTGAACCCGCAGTCGGGGCTTCCACGTGAGCATCCGGCAGCCAGGTATGGACCGGCCACATGGGCACCTTGACGGCAAAGGAGATCATGAATCCCAGAAAGATCCATATTTGCATCTCCACGGGGAGGTGCAGTTTCATCAGTTCCGGAATGCTGAAAGTCTGTCCCTTGGTGGCCAGGACCAGCACGGCGATGAGCATGACCACGGATCCGGCCAGGGTGTACAGGAAAAACTTCAAGGCCGCATACACCCGGCGGGGACCACCCCACACGCCGATGATCAGAAACATCGGGATCAGCATGGCCTCCCACAGAATGTAGAAGAGCATGAAATCCAGGGCGCAGAACACGCCGACGACAAAGCTTTCCAGGGCCAGAAAGGCCATCATGTACTCGCGGACACGAATCTTGACCGATTCCCAGGAGGCCAGGATGCAGATGGGGGTCAACAGGGTGGTCAGCAGCACCAGGGGCAGACTGATCCCATCCACGCCCATCCGGTAGGCGATACCGAGTTCCGGCAGCCAGACGGACTCTTCGAGAAACTGGAATTGCGCTGTGGTGATGTCAAAGCCGGCATAGAGGCGCAGGCTTAACAGGAAGGTCACCAGGGAGACACCGAGGGCGATGAGTTTTGCGGACGCATCACTCCGGATCACCAGCAATATGGCTACGGCACCTGCCAGGGGAAGAAAGGTCACCAGACTCAACATTGCCACGATCCCCGCTCTTGTCTCCTGCGTTTTGCCAACTGACACGCCATCCGGAAGGAGATCCGGATCAGACGTACCAGGTCACCAGGACCACCACACCGATCAACATGGCGAAGGCATAGTGATAGATATAACCCGTTTGCAACTGCCGCACCCAGCCAGCCATCCGTTCCACGAGCCCGGCCAGGCCATTGACTCCATAACCATCGATGATGGTCTCATCCCCGGTCCGCCACAACCCTGCACCGATCAGGCGGGCCGGTTGCACGAACAGGCGGTCATAGAGCCGGTCGAAATACCAGGCATTGACCAGAAACTGGTAAAGTTTTTGCCATTTTCCTGCCAGACGGGCCGGCAGATCCGGCTGTTGGACGTACATTTTCCAGGCCAGACCGAGGCCCAGCAGAAACATGCCAAAGGGCAGCCATTTGATCACCCCGCCGACATGGTGGGCATTGGCCAGGGCATGATGGTTGGGAGCGACGAACACGGCATCCTTGAACCATCCCGCTTCCACCATGGGTGATCCCACGTAACCGGCGATGACGGCACCAACCGCCAGCAACATCAGAGGTCCGCGCATGCTCCAGGAAGGATCATGGGCATGCTCCCAGGCATGATGATCGACCGGGTGGCCATGAAACGTCATGAAGAGCAGTCGGAAGGAATAAAACGTCGTCATGGCTGCCGACAGGATGCCCAATGCCCAGGCCAGGGTTCCGGTCAGGGTATGCGCGGCATAGGCCGACTCCAGGATGACATCCTTGGAGTAGAATCCGGCCAGGAACGGAAAGCCTGTCAGGGCCAGGGTGCCGATCATCATCAGGCCATAGGTGAGAGGAATTTTGCTTTTCAGACCACCCATGCGCCGCATGTCCTGTTCATGGTGCATGGCGCTGATGACCGCGCCGCACCCCAAAAAGAGCAGGGCCTTGAAAAAGGCGTGGGTCATCAAATGAAACATGGATGCCGCATAGGCTGAAACACCGGCGGCAAAAAACATGTACCCCAACTGCGAACAGGTGGAGTAGGCCACCACCCGCTTGATATCGTTTTGGACCAGGCCGACGCTGGCGGCAAAGAAGGCCGTGACGGCCCCCACCACCGTGACCACGGTCAGGGCCGTTTCCGACAGTTCGAACAGGGGCGAGGCGCGACAGACCATGAAGACTCCGGCTGTCACCATGGTGGCGGCATGGATCAAGGCCGAAACGGGTGTCGGACCTTCCATGGCATCCGGCAGCCAGGTATGCAACCCGAGCTGGGCCGACTTGCCCATGGCACCGATAAAGAGCAGCAGGCAGATCAGGGTCATGGTATCGACCGGACCCCAGAAGAGAAACTCCACCGTCCGGACGAACTGCCCGGTTCCGGCCAGATGGAACACCTTCTGGTAATCCAGGGTACCGAACACCATGTAGATGGTGAAAATACCCAGGGCAAAGCCGAAATCGCCCACCCGGTTGACCAGAAACGCCTTGATGGCAGCGTTGCAGGCCGACTCTTTCTTGAACCAGAAACCGATCAGGAGATACGAGGCCAATCCCACCCCTTCCCAGCCGAAGAAGAGCTGCAAAAAATTGTCTCCGGTCACCAGCATGAGCATGGCAAAGGTGAAGAAGGAGAGGTAGCTGAAAAAGCGGGAGTGATCCGGATCCTCTTCCATGTAGCCGATGGAGTAGATGTGGACCATGCAGGAGACGCCGGTCACCACGATCAACATGACGGCGGTCAGGCGGTCGATCAGCAGGGCAAAGCTCACGTGAAAATTGCCGGCCACGATCCAGGAGATGATCTGGGTATGTTCCGTGGCTCCATCGCCGACGGCCACCCGGAAGAATGCCGAGATTGACAGAAGCAGGGCAATGGCCACGCCCAGGATGGTCACCTGCTGGCTCAAATGTTTGCCGATCCGGTGTCCGAACAAACCGGCAATCAGGGCACCGGCCAGGGGTGCGAGGAGAATCAACAGGTTCATGCTCATGGTGCAAATACCGTCCGCATATCATCCCTTCAGGGAGTCGATTTTTTCCACATCGATGGTGGCACGATTGCGGAAAAAAGTGACCAACAAGGCCAGACCAATGGCCGCCTCCGCCGCTGCCACCGTCATCACAAAAAAGGTGAACACCTGTCCGGTTTCTCCGCCCAGAAATCTGGAGAAGGCCACGAAATTGATGTTGACCGCCAGCAGGATCAATTCAATGCTCATGAGAATGATGATGACATTTTTCCGGTTCAGAAAAATGCCGAACAGTCCAATGATGAAGAGAATGGCACCCAGGACCAGATAATGGTTCAGACCGACCACGGTTACGCTCCTTCGCCGGGGGATTTCTTGATGAGAGTCACGGCTTCCTCGCGGGTACGCGCCACCTGACTGGAGATGCATTGTTTTTTGATCATGCGCCGCTGACGCAGGGTCAGGACGATGGCCCCCACCATGGCCATCAACAGCAGCAGGGAGGCGATTTCGAACGGATAGAGATACCGGGTATACAACACCCGCCCCAGGACCTGGGTATTGGACACGCCACCCAAACCGGCGACGACTGCTGCGGGATGGAAGGTCAGCAGGATGGCCACCAGTTCCACCAGGATGACGGCCCCGATGGCCAGACCCAGAGGAAGATGGGCCAGCGCCCCCCGGCGCAGCTCGGCAAAATCCACATCCAGCATCATCACCACGAACAGGAACAGGACCGCCACGGCCCCCATATAGACCATCACCACCACAGCGGCCAGAAACTCCGCTCCCAGCAACACGAAGAGGCCGGCTGCCGAAAAAAAGGTCAATACCAGAAACAGGGCCGAATGCACCGGATTGCGGGCCGTAATGACCCGCGTGGCAGCGACCAGCAGTATGGCTGCAAACAGGTAGAATACAAAATCCGCCACCGAAGACATGGATTCCTTACCCCGCTAGCGATATTTGGCATTGATTCCAAGGTTGTCATCGACCTGCCGTTTCCAGATTTCCCCGTTGGCAAGCAATTTTTTCTTGTTGAAAATCATCTCATGGCGCTGCTCGGCATGAAACTCGAAATTCGGACCCATGACGATGGCATCCACGGGGCAGGCCTCCTGGCAGAATCCGCAATAGATGCATTTGGCCATGTCGATATCATACACCCGGGTCAGTCGTTGCGTCGCCGAGGAGGTCGGGTCGATCTCGATGTAGATCGCCTGCGCCGGGCAGACGGCTTCACACAATTTGCAAGCCACGCACCGCTCCGAACCGTCGGCATGTCGCCGCAGCACATGTTCTCCCCGGAAGCGGGGGGAGAGTGGCGTGCGTTGCTCGGGATACTGCACAGTAATCTTCGGCTTGAACATATACTTCAGGGTCACGCCCATCCCGGCAAAGAGTTCCAGGAGGGCAAAGTTGGCAAGCAACTCTTTTATGTTCAGATTCAAGCCCATGATCATCCTCATCCAGGAATCTGTCCGGTCAGGTGCAGCACGACCCCGGTCAGGAATATCCAGAACAGGGACAACGGCAGGAACACCTTCCACCCCAATCGCATCAATTGGTCATAGCGGTAACGGGGAAAGGTGGCCCGGATCCAGAGAAATATGAACAGCAGCAGGCCGATTTTCAAGATCAACCAGACAATGCCGGGCACGAATCCCAGGATGCCCAGCGGCGGCAACCATCCCCCGAGAAACAGGAGGGCACCCAGGGCCGAGACCAGGATCATGTTGGCATATTCCCCAAGGAAAAACATGCCATAGGCCATGGCTGAATAGTCCGTGGCGAAGCCTGACACCAGCTCTGCTTCCGCCTCCACCATGTCGAACGGGGCGCGGTTGGTTTCGGCCACCCCGGAGATGAAATAGATGACGAACAGGGGCAACAGGGGAATCACATTCCACATGTCGCTCTGGGAGGCCACCACATCCTTGATGCTGAGGCTGCCAGCCAGCATGATGACCGGGATCAGGGTGAAGCCGAGAGAAATTTCGTAGGAGACCATTTGCGCGGCGGCGCGCATGGAACCCAGGAACGCATAGCGGGAATTGGATGCCCAGCCGGACATCAGAACCCCGTAGACCCCCAGGGAAGAGATGGCCAGAATGTAGAGGATGCCAATGTTGACATCGGCCAGGATCAGCTCCGGCGAAAACGGCACCACGGCCCAGGCTGCCAGCGCCGTGCCGAGGGTGATGATCGGGGCCAACAGAAAGACCGGCGTATCGGCACCGGTTGGAATCATGGTCTCCTTGACGAACAGCTTGACGGCATCGGCGAGGGGTTGCAGCAGGCCGAAGATGCCCACCCGATTGGGTCCCGGACGCACCTGCATGGCACCGATGATCCGCCGTTCGGCCCAGGTCAGATAGGTGACGCAAAACATGACAGGGGCCAGCAGAACAGCAATCTTGATCACTGTCCACACCAGTGGCCACACCATGCCGAACAGATCCTGCCCGTTACTTTGTATCCACTCCAAAATTCCAGCCATGCCCTGTCCCGGTTCCCATCAACCCTTGCCGTTTCACGCCCCCATGAATACTACAGCGCCGTCACATTCACGGTGGGAAAACTCTCTTCCCCGTCACACAGATTCTGCACCTCGCCTTCTCCCAGACCATAATGGCCAAAGAGAATTCCTGCCGGAATGGTCGCATCCGACACCGCGATCATATCCACATTTTTTTCGCCGCAGGTCAGACGCACCTTGTTCCCTTTGCCAACCCCCAACCGCTCCGCATCCTGGGGATTGATCCGGACTGTCTGGCCTTTTGACAATTTTCCCATAAGGGCCGACACCCGTGCCACCCCATCGTTGTGCCAGAGAGACGGCTCCAACACCAGGATCAATCCCGTGTTACTGGACGCCGACGGCGGGTTGTACTTTGCAGGCAGTCCGCACGTCACTGGCGGATGGGTACAGGCCTCGGTCATGGCACCATCGATCCGGTTGCGCAAATCGTAGCACGGATCGGCCATGGCCAGGGCATGCCGCAAGGCGTCGAGAGAGTTGTACGGCAGGGGCCGCATCGTATGATCGCTCAGGGCACGCAGGATACGCCATGCCGGTCGTGCATCACCCGGGGGAGGAATGGCCTGTTGACTCCGTTGCACCCGGCCTTCGCCATTGGTGCTGATGGCATCCTGCTCCGACATCGCCACGGCCCCGGGCAACACGACCGCTGCCCGTTCGCTCATGGCTGACCGGTGGGTGCCGATCCAGATCACCTGTGCCCGACCCAGAGCTGCCCGGGCCAGGTCGGCATCGCCACCTTCCAGAACTGGATCCGTCCCCAGCAACACCAGGACCTTGACCTTGCCAGCCGCTGCCTGGCGCAAAATGTCCCGGGCATTGTAACCCGCCTTGTCCAGGCGTCGGTAACCGGGTCCACGCTGCGGCACAATTCCCAAATCCTGGGCTGCGGCATTGCCTGTTCCTGGCAGACAATTGTATCCATTCCATGTGTCGCTCAGAGCGCCGCAACCATCGAGAATGGCCACGACCTGCCGCCGCAAAACTTCCGCCTGGGGATGTTGACTGGCATAGGCTCCCAGGAGCATGACGGGACGTTGGGCATTTTTGAGGGCACTGGCCAGGCGGGCCGGCGGGGTGGTTCCAGGCTTCTTGGCTTTTTGGGCCTTCAATACCTGTTCCAGAAACACGCCTTCCTGACCCGGGAATTGGATGAACTCTTCCAGACCCGGCAACGTCGCCTGTAAACGGCGGGGATTGAGGGCAAAAATGCGTGCCCCGGCCAATGCGGCCTGACGCAGCCGCCAATTCAGGATGGGCACCTCCTGGCGTGGGTCACACCCCACGAGGACGATGCAATCCGCCCGGGGCAGATCGGCCAGGGGGGTATTCAACAACAGGTCACCCCGCGTCAGCGGCACCCCATCACCACTGAAATCCCTCTGACGCAGTCGGTGATCCAGATGAGGCGTGCCGATGCTGTTGCGTAAAAAATCCTGGAATGCAAAGTAATCTTCGGCCCCCAGATGGTGCCCGCCTGCCAAACCGGCCACCTCTTCCGGGGCCACACTCTGCAAGATGTCACCAGCCTGGGCAAGGGCCTGTTTCCAGGTTGCGGTGACCAGGACATCATCCTTGCGCACCATGGGCATGGTCAGGCGGGCCGCGTTCAAGCCATCGAAGGCAAACCGGCCCTTGTCGCAAATCCAATTGCCGTTGATGGCCGCGCATGCCTCGGCCCGGACGCGCAGCAGACGACCCTGCATAGGCTGCCACCGCACCCGGCATCCCACCGGGCAGTGTCCGCACACGCCGGCAATGCTCTGCAACTCCCAGCTTCTGGCCTGGAAATGGAACGGCTTGTCGTTCAGGGCACCGACCGGGCAGATTTCCGCCATGTTGCCGGCCAGTTCCGAACTCAGGGTTCCTTCCACCCAGGGGCCGACCTCCATATGGTCACCCCGATATATGGCCCCCATCTCTTCGACACCGGCCACTTCCTCCGAAAAACGGATGCAACGGGTACAGTGGATGCAGCGGTCCATTTCGGTTTCGATCAGAACGCCCAGATCCTTGTTGCGAACCTGGCGTTTTTCGACGGTGTACCGGCTCCGATCCGGGCCATATTTCAGGGCCAGATCCTGGAGGTCACACGCGCCTCCCTGGTCGCAGACCGGACAATCGAGGGGGTGATTGATGAGCAGGAGTTCCATCACCCCACGCCGGGCCTGAAGGGCCAGGGGACCTTCGGTCCGCACCACCATGCCTTCGGTGACCGGCATGGCGCAGGAGGCCACGGGGCGTGGCATCTTCTCCACCTCCACCATGCACATCCGGCAGTTCCCCGCCACCGACAGACCGGGGTGGTAACAAAAACGGGGAATATGGATTTCCAGTCGCCGGGCGGCTTCCATGATGGTTGTCCCCGGTTCGACCGTGATTTCCTTACCGTTGATGATCAGGGTAGGCATCGTTTCCGTTGCTCCTCATCCCACCATGCACCGACCGTGCTTGATATGATACGCAAACTCTTCCGGAAAAGCCCGAATGGCCCCGGCCACCGGCATGGCGGCAGCATCTCCCAGGGCGCAGATGGTTTTCCCTGAAATGTTGTTGCAGATATCCTGCAACAATTCAATGTCGCCGACACTCCCCTGCCCGGCTTCGAGACGATTCATGATTTTTGCCAGCCAGCCTGTCCCTTCCCGGCACGGCGTGCATTGCCCGCACGACTCATGGCGATAAAACCGTGACAGGCGGGAAATGGCCCGCACAATACAGACCGACTTGTCGAGGACGATGACCGATCCGGCTCCCAGCATGCTGCCCGCCTTGGCCAGGGCATCGTAATCCATGGTGATCGTGGCGCACACTTCGGCTGTCAGGACGGGCGTGGACGAACCTCCGGGAATCACCCCTTTCAGATTTTCCCACCCCCCCCGGACACCGCCGGCGTAATCATCGAGGAGTGTACGCAGGGGAATGCCCAGGGGAACCTCATAGTTGCCGGGACGCACGACATGGCCAGAGACACTGAACACCTTGGTCCCGCTCGACTTGGGCACTCCCAGTCCGGCATACCAGGCACCACCCCGCTCCAGGATGGCGGGCACGGCGGAGAGGGTTTCCACATTGTTGATGACGGTCGGGCAATTATAGAGTCCCACGTTGGCCGGAAAGGGCGGTTTGAGGCGCGGCTGGCCTTTTTTTCCCTCCAGGGATTCGATCAGGGCGGTCTCTTCGCCACAGACATAGGCCCCGGCCCCCCGATGCACGGCCAGATGAAACCGGAAGCCGCTGCCCATGACATCATCACCCAGCAGCCCGGCGGCGTAGGCATCATCCACAGCCTGCTGCAACCGCTCGGCCTCCCGGACAAACTCACCGCGAATGTAGACATAACCGCGTTCGGCCCGCACGGCATAGGCAGCAATGATCATCCCTTCGATCAGAAGATGGGGATCATGGCGCAAAATCTCCCGGTCCTTGCAGGTTCCCGGTTCCCCTTCATCGGCATTGCAGATCAGATAGTGTGGCCGGCTGTTGTCCTTGGGAATGAAGGACCACTTCATGCCAGCCGGAAAGCCGGCCCCGCCCCGTCCGCGCAGATTGGATTGCTTGACCTCTTCGATCACCTCTTCGCTGCTCATACCAAGGGCTTTGCGTGCCGCTGCATAGGCACCATGTTCCCGGGCCACGGCCAGCAGATGGCTGTCTTGCAGCTCGATATTGCGGTAGACGACTTTCTCCCCGGGAATCTCACGCATGCCCATACCTTCCACGCTACCGGAGGCCTTCAAGGCAACCGGTCAATGATTTCAACCACCTTCTCCGGCGTCAGGTCTTCATGATAATCATCGTTGATTTGCAGGGTGGGAGCATTGACACAGGCACCCAGACACTCCACCTCGGTCAAGGTAAACCGGCCATCTGCGCTCGTTTCTCCCCAACCCAGGCGCAACTTCTCCTGCAAGGCTTTGACCACCAGATCCGACCCGCACAACCAGCAGGAAATATTGGTACAGACCTGTACATGATATTTTCCCACGGGCCGCAGATTGTACATCGTATAAAACGTCGCCACCTCATGAACCCGGACCGGGGGAATACCTGTCAGCTCGGCGACATATTCCAGGGTTTCCCGGGAGAGCCAGCCGCCAAACTCCCGCTGGGCCAGATGCAGGATGGGCAGCAGGGCCGAACGCCGATACTCGGGTGGATAGCGGGTATAGATTGTCTCCACCTCACGCATGGCCGCCGCTGAAAAACGGGGCATGGGATCTTTCCGGGTCTCTGTGTGCGATTCATTCATGGATGCGTGTCCCACATCTCAAAAAATCCGCGGCGGCTCATCAACGGTCTATTTCGCCAAAAACAATGTCAATCGTTCCCAGACAGGTGGTCACATCGGCCAGCAGATGCCCTTTGATCATGGGTTCGATCCCTTGCAGATGGTTGAACCCGGCAGCCCGGATCTTGACCCGGTAGGGTTTGTTGGTCCCATCGGCGATCAGGTAGACGCCCATTTCCCCTTTGGGAGTCTCCACGGCACAATAAATTTCCCCAGCCGGGACGACAAAACCTTCGGAGTACAGCTTGAAATGGTGGATCAGCGACTCCATCCCCTCTCGCATCTCGGCACGATACGGGGTGGAAACCTTGAAATTCTCGTGTTTGACCGGGCCACCCGGCATCTGTTCCAGACATTGACGGATGATGCGGACACTTTGCCGCAGCTCGTCCACCCGGACCAGATAGCGATCATAGCAATCGCCGTTTTTTCCCACCGGAATGTCGAAGTCGAGTCGATCATAGACATCGTAGGGTTCGGCCTTGCGCAAATCCCAGGCAATTCCCGAGCCACGCAGCATGGGACCGACGAATCCCAGATCGAGGGCCTGTTCCGGGGTCACCACGCCGATGTCCACCAGGCGTTGTTTCCAGATGCGGTTGCCGGTGAGCAGGGTCTCATATTCGTCGATCTTGCCTGGAAAATCGTCGCAGAACTCCATGATTTTTTCGGCCAGGCCATCCGGCAGATCCATGGCCACGCCGCCGGGACGGAAATAGGCGGCATGGATGCGCGCCCCGCAAACCGCCTCGGACATGTCAAGAATGCGTTCCCGTTCCCGGAAGGCATAGATGAACATGGTCATGGCACCCACATCCAGCCCGTGGGCACCCAGAAACAGCAGGTGATTCAAGATGCGTGTCAATTCGGCAAAAATGACCCGGATGTACTGGGCACGTTCCGGCGCCCGGATTCCCAGCAGCCGTTCCACGGCCAAAACCCAAGGGTACTCTTGCGCCATGGGCGACATGTAATCCAGGCGGTCGAAATAGGGCAGCCCCTGGAGGTAGGTTTTGTGTTCGAGGAGTTTTTCCGTGCCCCGATGCAGAAAACCGATATGGGGATCGGCCCGCACCACCATTTCGCCATCCAGTTCCAGGACCAGGCGCAGCACACCGTGGGCCGCCGGATGTTGGGGTCCGAAGTTGAGCGTGTAATTCTGGATCTGTTCGGCATCAGGCATCGGACTTTCCCCTCACCCTCCCACCTTGCGGTCAGGATCTGTTTGGCTCCTGCCGGACCCGTTTTCCCGCCCGTAGTATTCCCGGGCCGGGATGCTCAATCGCGTCGGTTCGCGCACCACCCGTGCCCGATTCGCATCGTACCTGACCTCGAAATGGCCCGTCACCGGAAACTCCTTGCGCAAGGGGTACCCTGAAAAATCATACTCCGTCAACAGCCGGCGTAAATCAGGATGTCCGGAAAAAAGGATGCCAAACATTTCGTAGGCTTCCCGTTCGTACCAGTTGGCGCTGCTCCAGACCCCGATCACCGAGGGGACCGGTTCCTCCTCACGCACGGCCACCTTGACCCGCAGGCGGTGATTGCGATGCACGGAGAGCAGTTGGTAGACCACTTCCAGGGGTTTTTCCCGGTCGGGATAGTGGACCCCGGCCAAATCCACCAGCAGGCGAAAATCAAGATCAGGATCATCCCGCAACCGGGTCATGGTGGTCACCAGAGTGTCCGGGGTGACCCGGATGACCAGGGCTTCCCCGGCCCGTTCCCGAGGCAAACCGGGAAACTTTTCGCCCACGACCCCCTCCAGATGGGCAAGCTTTTCTGGCGTCATGTCTTGGCACCCCAGCCCGTTGCAAACGTATTGGTGCGATGAATTTTCCGGTGCAGTTGCAGGATGCCGTACAGCAGGGCCTCGGCGGTGGGCGGGCACCCTGGAATATAGATATCCACCGGCACGATGCGTCCGCAACCCCGCACGACCGAATAAGAATAATGGTAATAACCGCCCCCATTGGCGCAGGACCCCATGGAGATGACCCAGCGGGGTTCCGGCATCTGGTCATAGAGCTTGCGCAGGACCGGGGCCATTTTGTTGGTCAGGGTACCTGCCACGATCATGACATCCGACTGTCGGGGGCTGCCACGGGGTACCATGCCGAAGCGGTCCAGATCATAGCGGCTTCCTCCGGCCTGCATGAACTCCACAGCACAGCAGGCAAGGCCGAAAGTCATCGGCCACATGGAAGAGGTGCGCGCCCAGTTGACCAGTTTGTCCACCCCGGTGAGCAGAAAGCCGCGTGTGTCCAGTTCCTGGCGAACTTCCTCGATCATTCCCATTCCAAGGCCCCCTTTTTCCAGGCGTAGGCATACCCGACCAGAAGCACGACCAGAAACAGCACCATTTCGACAAAGCCGGTCAGGCCGATATCCCGAAAGGCCACCGCCCAGGGAAACATGAAGGCCGTTTCAATATCGAACACGATGAACAGGATGGCCAGCAGATAGTAGCGGACATCAAACTGGAGCCGGATCCGTTCCATGGGACCGAAGCCGCACTCGTACTGGCTCTCTTTTTCCGCATCGGGGCGTTTGAACCCCAGAAAGTAGGAGCCGGCCAGCATGAAGAGGCCCAGGCCGCCCGCCACGAAGAGAAAGACCAGGATCGGAAAATAATTTTCCAACATTGTTGCCCTTTCGTTGCGCTCACCTGCTTCAGATCGCACCCCCAAAAAACAATGTCGAGGAGGAGTACCATCATTGCGCCGGACAAGTCAAGCCGACTCTTTCCTCATCGGTGCAATAAAAATTTCGCCCGGTGAAATCCGCCCCGGCCAGGGCATTATTTCCTTGGAAATATTCCTTTAAAATCAATCTTATTCGCAATCCAGCCCTGCCTGCCGGATCCGCAGCAATCCAGGACAGGACCTGTCGCGCAGCTCCTGTCATTCATTTTATTCGCGATCCAGATCCGCAGCAATCCAGGACAGTGCCTATTGCACATGCCCTGTCATTGCCGACTGACTGCCAGACCACACCTGCGCAAGGCTTCGCGCACAATCTCTCGCGGCTCCCCTGCCGGAATACAGGCCAGCAGAAAACGCTCAGGATCATGATTGATGTACCACCCCACCCGGGATAAGGGTTGTGCGGACTGTCCGAAAAAATTGCGGCAAGGCAAGGTTGCCTGCTGGCCTGACAAGAGTTGCCTCTTTGACTTGCCGCGCAACTCGGATTATCGTTTTAATGTCATTCATGCTGTCGTTTGCCCTTTTGAACTCATGGCCCGGTATGCCTGACCAGGCACTTTTTGTCCGGTATGGAAGGGGGAATCGATGTCCCGTTGCGAAAAATCCTCGGAATCAGAAGCGACAGTGTTTGCAGGCTCACTGGCCATCGAAACGGATGAGGATGTACAGGTCATCTCGGAGGGCGAGGCGCGGATGGACCGGATCAACTCCTTGATCCTCAATGACCTGCAATCCCCCCTGACTGCCATGACCGGTTTGCTGGATCTGGTTTTGCGCGAGGCGGTCACCCTGCGCCCGGACCAGGCTGCCCTGATTCAGAGGGCGTATTCGATCACGCAAAGTCTGAATCGCTCCAGTCAGAGACTCTTTCACCTGTACGGGGCCAACCATGCAGGCCTCTCGCCAAATTCCAGATTCATGTATGGCCGGGAACTTGTCAATGCGACGATTGCCGAGTTGGAATCCCAAGCCAAATGGCGGCAGGTCACGATTGTTGCCAAGGTCATGGATGATCTGCGCCTGTATGTCGATCCGGTACTTCTGAAAGAGGTTTTGCATGAATTGCTTCTGAATGCCATCAATGTCAGCCAGGCCCAGGGTCAGGTGACACTGGAAGCTGCCGTGGAAGAAGGGGAATCCAAAATTCTCCTGTCGGTTCGGGACCAGGGAAGCGGCATTCCGGCAGTTGAACTGGATGAACTGTTCAAAGAGAAGGGGGCCGTGACCGGCAAATCCTCATTCGGCGGTCGCCGCAAACGGGGTACCAGTCTGGGGCTGCCCCTCTCTTCGCGGATTGTGCAAGCCCATGGCGGCACCCTGGAGGTGGAATCCGCAGTGGGGGTCGGGAGTGTCTTTCGTATTCGCCTGCCCAATCCGAGGCCACGTATCTTGGTCGTGGATGACCAGCAGATGGACATCGACTACCTGGCCATGATCCTCGACTCCCTGAATGTTGAAATCATCAAGGCCAGGAATGGCCCCCTGGCTCTGGTCGCTTTGGGAGAGGGGGCGCGGGACAGCACAGGGGGTTCGGGTATCGATCTGGTCATTACCGACATTGCCATGCCGGGCATGAACGGTTTCGAATTGCTGGAACAAATCGTCCAGGATCCCCTCACGGCGGCCATCCCTGTGGTCCTGTTGACCGGGGAAGCTTCCATGGCCCAAAGGGTCAAGGGCTTTCGCATGGGGGCTGCCGATTTTGTCATGAAACCCATCCATCCACCCGATTTTCTTCTGTGTATCCGTCGCCTGATGGGATGTGTGCCCGGTTTTTGATCCCTCTGCCCAGCACTGGCATGGGGGCCTGTCCCGTTCCTGGTCAAGGCCGGCCTGTTGCCGGCCAGAGCCGTCCGAACCTGTTCGTACATTTTGATTGATTCTGGTTTCAGGGAGTGGTTCATTGACAACCTTGAAGCATGAAACCGTTCGAGTCACCTTCCCGGAAGGGACCCGTGTCCTGGTGGTGGAAGACGAAACTATCAATCGCCAGGTTGCCAAGGCCATGTTGCGTAATCTTGGAATTGTCGCCGACGAGGCCGAAAATGGCCAGGAGGCGTTGACTTTGATGCAAAACAACCATTACGACCTGGTTCTGATGGACTGTCAGATGCCATGCATGGATGGCTTTGATGCCACACGGGAATATCGTATTCTTGAAAGCCGGCGTTCCACCTATCTGCCCCTGCCCATCATTGCCCTGACCTCCCATTCCACACAGAAGAATCGGGAGCTTTGTCTGGCAGCGGGCATGGATGATTGTCTCATCAAGCCGGTCAATATGCGGGATTTCACCAATAAACTCCTGCTTTGGTTGGGTTTGCAATCTTCCATGCCAGCAACAGGACCGGTCAGTGACCATCTGTCATCCGACCCGGCCCAACCGGTTGATCTGCAACGCCTGAGCGAATTACAACAAGCGCTGCGCAACGCTCCCGGTGGGTTCGCCCGACTGCTTGATCAATTCATCCGTGGGATGGAATTCCAGCTTGCCGAGATTCATACGGCCTTGCCTGCCGCCGAGTTTGACCTGGCCCAGCGCCGCACACACAATTTGAAATCCCAAAGCGCCATCTTTGGGGCCATGGTTCTTTCCGGACTGCTGAAACAGTTGGACATTCAAATACGTGCCCAGGCCTTATCCAAGTCCATGGAGCTGCTGGACCTGGTTCAACTGGAATTTTCCCGGGTCAAGCCAATCCTGGAAAAGGCACATCTGTCGCAGTGAATTTTTTTTGTACTAACAAAAATAATTAATTAAACTAAAAATCAGACTCATGGTCAAATCCGCTGTATGACTCAATTGCAAGGTGGGTGAAACCGGAAACATCGCCATTTTCACAGTAAAAAAATAAATTATTTTCAACAATTTGTGATTATACAAAGCAGGCAAGGAAGCATGGGAAGTGGAATTTTCAATCACCTCATATATTAATACTTGTTAATAATCTGGAGGACACTCTGAACGAAGGTCTTTTGGATGTCAACCCACAGTTCCAATCCGTTTCCGATGGTATCAAACGAGAAATTGCTTCATACTGCAAAGTGGGTGAGAAGGTGGGTGAGTGTAAAAGGGGTGGGCATATCCGATGCTGAACGCTGTTCCATCTAAAATGCGGCAGACAAGGAAATGAAAATGAAAGTAAAATTTCGGGGGCACCTTGCGACGATATTGGTGGCATTGACGACCGGCTTGTCGGTTGCTGTGTCAGGGTTTGGTGAACAATCGGACGTGGAGTTCGCTCTTCGGGGACCGGCGTTCACGCCTGGCGCACCCGATCCAGCCCTGGTGTCACCCGAATGGATCCATAAAAAGATCAGTTATCCAAAAGCTGTCGGGCATCTGGATCTCCGAATTCAAATGGACCAGAATTTATTCGATGCCTTGACCCCGATCATTGAAAACTACGCCAAAGAAAAAAATCTGCGGGTGCAGATCGAAAAAGGAACATGTGGGACCAGCTCCGGTCCGATTGAACGCAAGGAAGCGGACATGGCCGGGTTTTGTTGTCCTCCAGCCCCTTATGATCGTTTGCCCGGCATAGTCTTTCATACCATTGGTATCGTGCCGACCGTGTTGATTACCCATCCAGACAATCCGGTCGGCAGTGTGAGTTTTGGCGAAGTCCAGAAAATCTATGCCGGCAAGATTCGTTCCTGGAAAGAGTTAAGCGATCCCAAAAGCAAATCCATGACCGGCTCCATTCAACCGGTGGCACGGTTGCATTGTGAAACACGACCCGGACACTGGCGGGATATTCTGGATAATAAAAACCTGTTTTTTCAGCAAACCATTTTTGTTGCCTCCATTCCGGACATGGTGGATGCCGTGGCCGCCAATCCGAATGCATTCGGTTGGGTTTCGCGCTGGGTGGTGGAGAACCAGGCCAACAAAGGTCGAGTCAAATTTGTCAAGCTGGGTGGGGTGGACCCGGACGACACCCAGGCCGTGGCTCAGGGCAGGTATCCCTACTTCAAGGTCATGAACCTGACCACCTGGGAAGGTGCCGCGGCCAAACCCCAGGCCAACCAGGTCATCGACTACCTGCTGAATCAGTTCAATCAGGTCAAGCAACAGGCTTTTATCGTTCATGCCAGTCAACTGCGCCAGAATAAATGGATCTTTTCCGGCAATGAACTGATCGGGATGCCTGCAAAATGAAACGGTTCGTTCCTGGATTGCCACTGGCAATCAAGACGGTACTGTTTGGAATACTGTTCAGTATCCTGGCCAGTGTCGCCCTGGATCACTTTCTTTCGATCCAGTTTCTGGAACAAACCTCGCTGGCACTCAATGAAGAACTGGGCCGGGATATTCGCTCGGTTCGTTATCGCCTGAATGCGTTCAAGAACAGAATTTCATCCACCATGACCCTGCTGGCTGAAAATACTCGGCTTGTCGCTTATGCTTCCGACCCGGATTTTCAAGGCCGGGAGCGGATCGTTCATCAGCAGGCACCTCCCTGGCTGCCATCGCCACGCAACCTGGAAGAGATGCACGCCATCCATTTTGTCCTGCTCGACAAGGCAGGCAAGATTCGAAATTTTTATGACATGCACGAGCAGGGTCGCTTGATTCCACCCTGGTTGGAAAATTCCCTGCCCCTGTTGTTTGCCAAAAGCCGGGATCAGCTCCTGACCAGAGAGCAGGATGGTCTGCCCCATCTCATCTACACGACCGCTGTGCGTGACCTGGCGGGAACAAGCGTTGCCCATCTGATGATGGTGACCCGTTATGATTCGACCTTGTTGGAAAGCGTGTTTCCGGTCACGGGAGTCAACGATCTGGGTGTGGCCGTCAGCGCGGGAACACCCCAGCGCCTGATTGCCAGCAATATACGGTCAACCCTTTATGACAGTTCAGGATTGTTGGACATTCACGACAAAAACGGAAAATATTTCATCATCGGAAAAGATTATGAAGATGACGGATCCAGCGAGGTTCCCATCAATATTTCGGTATTCGTCGAAAAGGAGCGGGCCAGGGCGTTCAGCAGGCGGTTGCTGAGCGTGGAACGGATGATGCAATTGGCCCTGGGATCGACCCTGGTACTCGCTTTTCTGGGAATGGCCCTGCTCGCTGTCAGACGGATCCGGGCCATCATTCAACGCCTCGTCAAGGCAGCCCGGGAGGAGTTGGCTTTTGCTCTGAATGTCCAGATTCGGGGCGATGAGCTGGCCGTTCTTGACAGTGTCATGGCGGAACTCCTGGAAAAAAATCGCCGGACCCACCAGACCAGGACCAACATCAACAAAATATTGCGTTCCGGCCTGGAGATACGCTCTTTGCAGGAAGAACTGCAAATCGATCTGCAACTGGCGATGGAAGGAATTGCGCAGTTCGCAACTGCACGTGGGGCCATTTTTCTGGTGGACAGGGATGATAACGCCATCCTGGTTGCAAGTAGCGGCTTTTCTCCAGAACAAATGCAAAAATGCGGAAAAATAGAACCAGGTCAATGTGATTGTGGTCGGGTACTCCAGGAAAAAAAGCTTGTTTTCGCAGACCATCCAGATGCGTACCATGATGACATGCTCGCTACCGGCATTTTTCCGCATGGATGTTATTGTCTGCCTATCCTGTCGCAGGGAAAGGCCATCGGTATCCTGGCCGCCTGTGCGATGAATGGCAATTCCCGTCAGGTGGACATTGAAGAGTATCTCTGGACCGTTGCGCACACCCTGGCCGGCATCATCGAACGACACAAGAAGGAAGAGGAGCTGGCCCGGGCCAAGGAAATGGCCGAGCAGGCAAGCCGTTTCAAAAGCGACTTTCTGGCCAACATGAGCCATGAAATCCGGACCCCGATGAATGCGATCATCGGCATGGGACACCTGATGGGGCGAACCGAACTCAACACCCGGCAAAAAGATTATCTGCAAAAAATCGCCTCATCCTCACGAACATTGCTGGGCATCATCAACGATATTCTGGATTTTTCAAAAATCGAGGCCAACAAGCTCCAACTGGAATTCGCCCCATTCCAACTGGAAGAAGTGTTGCGCAACGTGACCGACCTGATCATTACCAAAACCGAAGAAAAAGGGCTGGAATTCATTTTTCACATGGCCCCGGAAACACCCAATTTGTTGATCGGTGACGCCTTGCGCCTTGGACAGGTCTTGATCAACCTGGCGACCAACGCCGTCAAGTTCACCTCTGCCGGGGAAGTGGTCATCATGGTCACCCCGGAACATGTGGGACCTGGATTTGTCTGGTTGAAATTTGCAGTACGGGATACGGGCATTGGCCTGACAGCAGAGCAGATCCACAAACTGTTCCAGGCCTTCAGCCAGGCAGAAACATCCACGACCCGCAAATATGGCGGTACCGGTCTGGGCCTGGTCATCTGTGAACGCCTGGTTGGCATGATGGGCGGTAAAATCGAGGTGGCCAGTACACCGGGGGTGGGCAGCACCTTCAGTTTCCGGGTGGCATTTTTTCTCCAGGAACATAAACCGAAACGCTTGCCGGTCACCCTGGACCGGTTCCGGAATGCCCGTGCCCTGCTGGTGGATGACAACCAGTCATTTCGCATGCTGTTCCGGGAGCTATTGGCACCCATTGTCCGGGAACTCGTGATGGTTCCATCCGGAGAGTCTGCACTGCGGGAAATTCAACAGTCGGTCGCGCAGGACAAACAAAACGGTTTTGATCTGTTTTTTGTCGATTGGAAAATGCCGGAGATGGATGGCATCGAGACCATTCGCCGGATGCAGGCCGAAGTGCATCCAGACGCCAGGCCAGCCACGATCCTGGTGACGGCGCACGTCCGGGAAGATGTGCTGAATCAAGCGGAAGGCATCGCCCTGGACGCCCTGCTCTTCAAGCCTGTCAGTCAATCGACTCTCATCAATGTGCTGCTTGAACTGTATGGAGAAAAATTCAGCCGCGAATCGGAACAGGTTGCCAAGGATCCCCTGACCGAGGAACGTTTGCAAAAAACGCTGGGTGGTGCCCAGGTGCTGCTCGTTGATGACAATCATATCAATCAACAGGTTGCCCAGGAAATATTGGAAAGCGTTGGCCTGGTCGTGACGTTGGCAGGCAACGGACAGGAGGCCATCCAGATTCTTGAATCCGCCGGGCCGGGCAATATCGAACTGATTTTCATGGATTTGCAAATGCCGGTCATGGATGGGTTCACCGCAACCATGCACATCCGGAAACATGCCCGCTATTCGGATCTGCCCATCATTGCCATGACCGCCAACGCCATGGCCGGTGACCGGGAAAAATCCCGGCTTGCCGGCATGAATGATCATGTCACCAAACCGATCGATATCGTTGAACTGTTTGTGACCCTGGAAAAATGGTTGCCACCTCGCAGTCGGCTGACACCCGTTCAGAGCGGCAAAGAGGAAGCTGTCACCTCCCCGGAAAAGTACGGCTTCATTCTCCCCCCGGCACTGCCCGGTATCGATCTCCCCTCCGCTTTGCACCGGGTCAGGGGCAACGAACATTTGTTGGCCCAGCTCGTGATTGGTTTCTGTCTGGAAAACGCGCAAATCATACCGCAACTGCGCGAAATGCTTGACAACAATGATCTGGATCAGGCCATCCGCCACGCGCATGCCATCAAGGGTGCCTCGGGCAATCTGGGGGCCACGGAATTTTGTGCCGCCGCAGGCAACCTTGAACAGGCCATCCGTGACCATGCCGCCATCCCCCTGTTGCAGGATGCCCTGAATCGCCTGCAGCACCATTGGATGCCTCTGCTCCAGTCATCCCAAATGTTGCAGGATGCCCTGAAAAAATCCGCGGATTCTGCCCCCTCCAATGATCAGATCACCCTGAAAGACTCAAGACTCCTGGAAATATTACGGATCCTGAAAGACCTTCTTGCCGCCAATGACATGGCAGCCAAATCCCAGGCAGAGTCATTGCTGTCTGTTGCCGGTGATGAAATTTGGCAACAAACGCTCCAGGCCATGATGAGCAGTATCGACAATCTGGACTATGCGATGGCTTCGACCCAACTCCATCTTCTCATTCAACAGGCGGAATCGTGCCAAGAGGAGAAAACAGGATGAATTCCGACACGGACAGTTTGTCAATCTTGATTATTGATGATCAGGCGATCAATATTAAGGTATTGAATGAGCTTCTCAGGGAAGAATATCGTGTTTATTTCGCAACCAAAGGCCAGAATGGCTTGGACATTGCCAATGAACGTCTGCCGGATTTGATTTTGCTGGATGTCATCATGCCGGAGATGGATGGGCATGAAGTGTGCAGAATTCTCAAGGAAAACCCAAAAACCTGCAAAATTCCCATCATATTCATTACTTCATTGCAGGTACAGGATTTCGAAGCCAGGGGTTTGCAGTTGGGAGCGGTTGACTATATCACAAAACCGTTCAATGCGGATATTGTCAAGCTCAGAATAAAAAACCAATTGGAATTAAAACGCCATCGGGATAAATTGGAAGAGATGGTCGCGGAGCAGACAGCCCAGTTGCGCCTGGCCAAGGAAAACGCCGAGGCGAGCGACCGGGCCAAAAGTGATTTGTTGTTGATATTCAGCCACGAATTGCGTACACCCCTGAACAGTATTCTGGGATTTCTGGACATTCTTGAAGGTTCAGGATTGAATTCCGAACAAGCGGGGTGGCTTGAAATTGTTAAAAATTCATCAAATTCACTCAATGAACTGCTGGATGATATTCTTGATCTGACCAGGATTGATCTAGGGGATGGCTGCAATTCGTCAGTTCCTTTTGATTTGCAACGCTTGGTCGATGGTGTTGTGCATGATCTGTCCGTGTCCGCCCGGAGCAAGGGTTTGGACTTGCAGATCCATGCCGATTTTTCTGACATACGGAATGTGTTTGGCCAGGAAAAATATCTGGAAAAAATCATCCGGCATCTGCTTGGCAATGCCATCAAATTTACAGAAAAAGGGTCGATTGTTCTTGGAATTCAGAAACAGGAGGGGAGTGATGAACACAACTTTGTCCACTTTTTTGTCGAGGATACGGGCATCGGTATAGACGAAGGGCATGCCGAATTTATTTTTCAATACTTTACCCAGGTCGAGCAAGCCATCACGCGCAAGCAAGGGGGCATTGGCCTGGGATTGGCTTATTGTAAAAAAATCGTTGCCAAATTGTTTGATGGGCGCATCTGGGTGGAAAGCAAACCCGGCAAGGGAAGCACATTCCATTTTACGGCCAGGTTGTTGAATGCGACAGGTTGACTTTAGTTTTTAATAAGGCTGCATTTCCTCCAACAAATGGACACTGAGAGGTGTCCATGACAGGTCAGCGTATACGGAAAAGAACCTGGACAGTTACAGGTTTTAACAGACCGGATCCCAGCATTCTGGCTGGATTTTCTTGACAGGCTAACAAAAATGTTAGAGGATGGCCTTGCATGACTGGTGGTGAATTCAAACGAAAGCTGCAAGCATTGGGAGCGAAAATTGAAACACGTCAGGGAAAGGGCAGTCACATGAAAATTCGACTAGGCGACCGGGTGACATTTGCGCCTGACCACGGGAAAAAAGAGGTTCCGATAGGTACTTTTCGTGCAATTTGTCGCCAACTCGGCATCAAGCCTACCGACATTTGACATTCAAGAGGTCACCATGCGCATTGAATACTCGTACCCCGTTGATATTGATCAGGATGAAAATGGGGTTTTTATTTTGACTTTTCCTGATTTCGGCGTTGGTGTCACAGACGGTATCACCAGAAATGAGGCCCTGCAAAATGCTGAGGAACTCCTGGAAACCATGGTCCTTTCTTACCTGGAGGACGGAAAAAGCCTCCCCTCGCCAACCCATGCGCATGGCAGGGCCTTGGTGTCCCTTCGACCGATGGTTTCCTTGAAGGCAGGACTTCATATGGCCATGCAGGAACTGGGAGTTTCACAAGCCGACCTTGGGCGTCGCTTGGGGTGGCACCCCCCCCAGGTGGTCAGGATTCTTGATCCGAGGCACAACAGCAGTATGAACCAGATCGAACTGGCGCTGGCCGCTCTTGGCAAGCGCATGACGATTTCAATCCAGGATGCGGCTTGATCACCGCCTTGCCAAATTGGTCGGGGCGAGAGGATTCGAACCTCCGACCCCTAGCACCCCATGCTAGTGCGCTACCAGGCTGCGCCACGCCCCGTCCGACCAAGTGGTGAACTGCGTTTCATCCGGCAACGTCGCAGTCACCCGTGCATCTTGCTGGACCCCGGACTCTTTGTCAAGCTGCCCCGATGGCTCAGGGGAACAAAAGTGGATTATTTATTATTGGGCACGGGGATGGAAGCGACCGTGGACGGATTTACTGCGATGGGCCTGAGCCTGGCGGTCCAGATTCTGCACCCAGAGCTTCAGGTCGTGGCGTGTCAGCATGACCATCGTTTGACGGCTCTCCGTCAAAAATTCTGCGGTCGTGGCATCGGTGACTTTTTGCGGGGAATTCATGGTGTGGCTCCTGCGAATAACGTTTGCACGGCATCCTGTCAGGCCATGAGCGCAACCGGCACCGGCCCGGCAGACAGGCGGATCTGACCGAATGCGCCCTGCATGAAACAGGATCGATTTTATTGACTTATTGCCAAACCATATCCGGGATGGCACACCACCGTTTTTCCAGGGAGGGGAGCATATCTTCATCCTGGGAATGGGAACGTGGCCGGCCAGCACCGGGTTGAGGAATGGCCACACCGATGGGTTCGCCTTCCAGGAAGTATTCAAGGATGGGAAGGCTGGGATCGATCTGAAACGGCAAACCAACAAGACTTTGGGCGGAAACCGAATGTTGCAGCATGTCTGAATCTCCTGTTTCTGGCAGGGTGATTTCAAAACCAAAACCACCGTCGCCAACCTTGGGCGCTTCAGGCTCGCCCGTTGCGATTGGCATTCTACATGCAAATAATTTGCCAGTTTTGGATTCGTGCTGCTGGAAATGAGACCGACAGAAACCCATTCCCATTCCCATGCTGAATACATCAGCATGGGAATGATTTTGGAATGGATCCGGCAAGGCGCAATTTCAGGCGGAAGTGGTGTATCGGGTGCCTGAAAGGCGAATCAGGAGTCCACCCGGCGGCGCATTTCTTTGCCAGCTTTGAAAAACGGCGTGCGCTTTTCAGGGATGGAGACCAGATCGCCTGTTTTGGGATTGCGACCTTCCCGTGCCGGACGCAGACGGACACTGAAGGCACCGAAACCGCGTAATTCAACGCGATCCCCGCGCTCCAGGGCCTGGGTGATGTTGCCGAATACGGCAGACACCACGGTTTCTGCTTCCTGACGGGTCAAATTGTGTTGTTCCGCGACGGACTGGATAAGTTGGGATTTTGTCAACTTCATTCCCCCTTCAGACTGGCTGGCTTGACGGAAAGGGATTCTTCGGAGAGGATTTTTTTGCAAATCATGCCCGAAAGCAAGGGATTTTCGCCATGGATGATACGGATTTTTCTTGCAATGGGTCTTGACAGGGGTCAACTCTGTCAACCGGAGAGCGCATCTGTTATCATGACCATGAGATGCGCTTCAGGCAGGGGCATTGGGAGCTTGTCAGATGGACAGGCACGAAAAGTGTGGCGAGGAAAACAGGGTGTTCAAAAAGTCGGGCAGAGAGAACAATCGCCATTCCAGTCACAGGTCATTGTCTCCTCTGACAAAGGGACAATTTGCCACCATGGCACACCCGGTGCGTCAAGGACGGCGCAAACGCCGTCTCATCCTGCTCCTTTTCCTGGCGGTGTTCCTGGGTATTGGCCTGGCCAGATATCGTGGACCCGAACGAACCCCGAAAGAGACGATCCCCAGCCGCAGCACAGCAGATTGGCAGACATGTCTGACGCCAGGCAAGGGAGATCAACCGAAACCGGAAATGATCGAAATTCCCGACGGTGAGTACAACATGGGTCGATTGTCGCCATCATCGACCATCCAAACATTGTTGGTTGCTGCCGATCTGACCCGGATTCTGGTCAAAAAACCCTACTTCATCCAGAAACGCACGGTGACTCAGGAAGAGTTTGCCCTCTATGTCGCCACTGTGAAAACCTTGCCGGATGGAGAAGAAAAATCGCGACTCATGATCCAGATCGGCCTGCATTGGCAAAAACCAACCTCAGCCCCGTCCGATCACTCTTTTCTGACCGGCAGACTCTTTGGCAGCAAAACAGAAACCCCGTTGCAAACGGTTTCCTGGGAAGCCGCGCAGGGATATGCCGAGTGGATCAGCAATCGCTCCGGATGTAAATTTCATCTCCCCAGCCGCGAGGAGTGGGCGGCGGCGCTGATGTACCTGCATGAATCACCGATGCAGGAAGAGGCAGGTGTTCCCAATGCCGATGCCGTGCGGCACAATCTCCTCCGCGGGGTGCAGGAGTGGACCCGCTCACCATGTTCTGGAGGGTATTATCTGGCAGGTGGGGATGCGACCCGGCAAACAAACGATGGAACAGGAGGATGGGGATGCATGCCAGCCATGGTCTCCATCGCCGGATTCCGATTGGTCCTGAAAATCAATGCCCCGACAGACCGGCAAACCACCCCTCCAACCCCTGTCAAACCAGAAAACAGGTTGCAAGGCACACAAGAGTCGATCCGGTGATCATGAACAGCGACAACAGCCTGGCTGGGATTGGTCACTTGTCAGGTAGAAAATCAAGGTCAGCATGAAAGGCAGAATGACCGTGAACATGAAATCCAGACGCATGAAAGAAAAAAGGTGTCGCATGTTGGGACGGTGGGGAGTTTTGGGCGGTGCCGTGTGCCTGTGGATGGTTTCTCTTCCGGTCGGAGCCGCCCCGCCGGTCAAGGGAGGAACCGGAAGTTGTGCCAGCGTGGATTTTGCCCCCTACCACCAGAACAAGGTGTTGAAATGGACCGGTCCGGTGGTGCGGGTATCGCGTGGCTGGGCACCCATGTTCGTCAATCCCCAGGCCGGTGCCAAAATGGCCGATCTGGCCTTCAATCAAACCGTTGAAATTCTCGAAGAGTCCGGTGAACGCCTCAAGGTCCGCTCGGCCCGCTTTCAGGACCGCGCCTCCCAGACCGGTTGGGTCCACAAGGCAGATCTTCTCTGTCGTGACCTGCCCATCAAAGGCGAGTCCGGCCTGGAAACCAAATTTTTCATCCGCACGTCCACCATGGCCCGGGAAGAGGGCAAGGGAGACCCCACCGTGCGGGTCTTTCAGGATCCGGAACTGGTCGAATGCGTCGGTGGCAAGGATCACTGCCGGGAAGGAGCCTCCCGTTTTCACATGTATTACGTCATGGACCAGCGGGACAAATCCCTGCTTCTGGCAGATCGTTACCGCCTGAAAGAAGATGACATTCTGGTTGGCTGGGTCAATGAGAACAATGGTTTCCAGTGGGATAATGCCTTTGGTCTGCGACCCCGTGAAGAGATCAAGGCACCGGATGGACAGGGTCCCGGAACCGTCTGCACCTACGAACGTCTGGAAGATGCCGTCGCCCGCTCGGCAGCTGCCTGCAACCCGGTGGAAGGCAGCAACAAGTGGTTCAAATCCTCCCTGCGCATTCCGGTATTGGACATGGTCGATGCCCAGGGTCGCCATGTGGAACCCGGTGATCTGGCCACCCCGGCCCGGGAAGAGGGGCGACGCTTCTTCAAGGTGGCCCTGGCCCGACCCGGCCTGGTGGGACGCCCGGTCGGAGATGGCAAGTTTGCCATCTCGCCAACCCTGGCCCAACGCATCATGCCCGAATTCAAGTCCCTCTCCTCGAAAAAAAATGTGGACATATTTTTCGTCCTGGATGCCACCGCCAGCATGGACGAAGCAATCGATGCGGTGCGCGGTACCGCAACCAAACCCGGAGTCATCCAGGAAATCATCCATGGCCTGAAAAATACCCCCGGCTTCAAGGAGACACAATTCCGCTTCGGTTTTCGTGTGTTCCGTGACAATTACGCAGACAGACTCATTCCCAACTCCCCAGGAGACGGGGTCGGCGAGGGATACCCCCTGCCGGCAACCTGCCAGTTGAGTCCAGAACAACAGACCAAAACCTATGAGGATTTCCAGAAAGCCATTGCCCAGGTCAAGGTGACCAGCGACGACCAGGACGATTACGAGGAAAATGTGTACGGCGGCCTCTTCCAGGCCTTGAAACAGGATATCCAATCCTGCCCGGATCACCTGAAACTCATGTTTCTGATCGGTGACAATGGCTACCGCAGTGGCCAACTGTACGTGAACGGCAAAGGCAAACGGTTTGAACGGTCCAAATACCGGAATCCAGTGGAAACGGAAACCCTGGTTGCCTTGTTGCGGGGCGGTAACAAACCCGGCGTCAAGGGCAACAACATTCTGCCCTTTGTGATCCAAACCCCTTCACGATCCGAAAGGACCAAACATCCGGAACTCTACAATGCCGCCTATGCCAAATTCGAATTGCAGATGCGCCAGATTCTCCAGCAAAGTCTGCCCGGCGACAGCTCCGACAATGAACATTTCTTCCGCATGGGTGAAGAAAAACTGCTGTCCCGGTTGGTGGGTACGGTAGAAAAACTCGGCGGCAGCACCCTGATCAATGAAATCATCCTGGATATTCACGGCGGAGCCGCCCTCAATACGGTCATTGAACGGCTGCGGCGGGAACGGGTGGATATTCCCGGCGTCTACTGGCACATCCTGAAGCAGGGGGCCTGCGGTGATCTGGGTGAACAGTGCGAACGTCGGGTGTTTGACACCACGTCGGTCGGCTATGTCGAAGCCAATGACAAAGTGGTGGAAGATTTGTGGGTGGACAGCAATGCGCTCACTTCCTGGATTCGCATCCTGAAAGGCTTCGAAGGCTACCATGAACTCCCCGAACCTCAACTGCGACGGGCGCTGATCAGTGCCCTGGTGCTGGGCATGCAACAGGAAATGCGTCTGCCGCCTCTGGAAGTTTCCGGCGAAACACCCGCCGAATATGTCCAACGCCGGGGCGGTCTGCCGGTGCGGCGGCACAGTCCCCTCCTGAGCTATCAGGTATCGGCGCTCTCCGTGGAAAAAACGTTGCGCGACAAGGATAAGCGCCTCATCGTCGCCGATGCCTCCGGCAAACCGATCCTCGACAAGGCCAAACGCCCCATCCAGGCCGTCACCTACTGCGAGTTGAAACGTCTGGCCATGTGGGCCATCCATTCGCGACAAATGCTCGAAATCATCGAACGCGGCCAGCAAAAGCCCAGCTTCCAGGTGCTTCCCGCCAACAAGGTCCAAAATTGCCCGGACGCCACGGACAATGGTCTGGCCATGCCCCAGGTTGCAGGCAATGTCACAGGGGTTCCCCTCGGGCCGGACAAGAATTATCGCTTTGGCCACGAACTTGGCGGTCGGCGAGGCTACTGGATTCCCCAGGACTATCTGCCATGACCTGGGGAGTGGAAATCACCGAGGCCGAGGTGGGATGGGGCGATACCTTCCGTCTGACCGTGGATGACATCCATGTAGAGGCCGAAACCATCTCCCGGCGTCTGCCAGTCCTGGGACGCAGCGGCAGCGGCAAGAGTACCTTGTTGTATCTCTTAACCTTCTTGAAAAAACCCCGCCGGGGAACCGTGCGCTGGGTTTTTCCCAACGGTGCCCAGGCCCAGTGGGGTCCGAAAGGGCTGGAACGACGCCACTCGGATGTGGACATGACCGAATTGCGGCGACGCTATTTCGGCTTTGCCTACCAGCGCAGTACCCTGACACCCTATCTGAATGTCGGAGAAAATTTGCGCTATCCCCTGCAATTGCACGGCGGTTTGCCCAATCATGAAATCGAGGATCAGGTCCAGATGGCCGTGCAACAGGTCCTGATCTGTGGTCAGGGAGAGGACATGTATCACAGCGACAGTCAGGATGTGGTCGGCGCTTTCTTGAAGCGTTATCCCAACCAGCTCTCGGGTGGACAACTGCAACGTGTGGCCCTGGCCCAGGCCATGATTCACAATCCGAATGTCCTGTTTGCCGATGAACCCACGGGCAATCTCGATGCGGCCACCCGGAAAGAAGTGATGGCCGTCGTGGATCGCTGGCTGGATCAGGGGGATCGCTTGTTGATCTGGGTGACACATCATGTGTCCGACGCCGTGGATCCCCGGGTGACGCATCGGATTCTTGTGTCACACGGGCATTGTCAGCTCCAGGGGCGCACCCGTCCCCCAGCTCCGGAAAGCAGCGCATGAGTGAACAAAGCGGTTCTGCCTATATCAAACCCTCACGGCGACGGCGTTCCGGTTTCGTGCCGGTCTGGATTTCTTTGGGGTTGCGGGCCTTTCGGCGCTCCTTCTGGTGTGGATGTTTCGGATGTGACTCGGGTGGAAGGGATTTTGTCTGGCTGTCCCTGCTGCTGACCCTGGTCATGACCATGTCCCTGGTGTTTGCAGGAACCCGGGTCGGTTTCCTCGACCGGCTGGCGGACACCCTGATCGGCAATATCGAACCCAACGGTGTCCCGGTCTGGGTGACTTCCCACTGGGAAAATCAGCAGGGCATCGACGTCGATCTGTTGCACAAATTGACCACCCTGAAACCTTCCGTGCCGCTCACCGTCCATCCTTTTCGACGCCTGGGTGACACACAGCCCGGTGTGCATCTGCCAACTCCGCAAAGCTGGAAAGGCAGTGTTCCCTTTGCCGGTTGGGCAGTCTATCCCAATGATCCCCTCTGGAAGCTGGCCACATCCGGCACGACCCGGCTGGGCATCCCCTCCACCGATGAGAGCTATCCCTGGCTGGGGCTGCCTCTGGAAGTGGTGTTGAATACCGCCCAGTTCCGGCGTCATTTCGACTATACGGCCTACCGGGATGCCGTCAATCCGGTTTTGACCGAACAAAAACGACCGGCACTCCCCTTCACGCTGGATTGGGACAATCCTGCCCGGGCACTGGAGTCGCTCTGGTTGCGGGTCACCGTCTCCCAGGAAGAGCGGTTGATTCCGTTCAAGGTGCGTTGGGTAAGCCATGTGCCGGCCATGGAACCGGTCGCCTTTTTGTTTCCACTCAATACCTATCATGCCTTGTTGGCCGCATACCATCTGCCGGACCTTCGTTACCAGCCGGAAAACGAAGGGCGGGGGGATTCGATCAGCGATTATCGCCTGTTGACACAACCCACCTATCCTCGGGAGACCATCAGCCAGTTTGCAGCCTGTGTGCAAAAGGAGTTGCAAAATACCGGTGTCGAGGATCTGCCAAGTGTATCCAGGCAAAAATGCCCCCCACCAGCGCTCCTTGCCAAAGAGGAAGAAACCAAAAAGGGAGGAGAGAACAATGCCCCAGCCTGGAAAAGTCAATGGGACACCCTCAACCATGACCGTCATCATCAGGTTTGGGTTCCCTGTCTGAGACTTTCCCAGAGTGATGCATTGCGTCATACCCTCTGTCCCGACCCGGATGGAGAAACGACCGGAAATGCCAGATTGTTCGTCCCCTGGAATTTGACCCAGGCCGGTCTGGCTTTTTCCACCGTGCATGTGTTCATTCCCAATGCGAGCCATCTGGCCCAGATGATCGAGCTGATCCAGGAGGTGAAACGTGCGGATGGCCGGCGGGCCTTCAACATCCATCCCACCTATCTGGATGCCATGAGTCGCTTCAACCTGTTGAGTGACATGCTGGGATCCTTGATCCCGGCATTTGCCGGTTCGTTTCTGTTGTTGTTGACGGCTTTGCTGTTTGCCCAGATCGGAGGCGTGATCGACCGGCGGCGCAATCATTTCGGCATCCTGATGAGCCGAGGGGTTTCCTGGGCGTCCATCTATGCCAAGGTGATCCTGCAAATGGTTTTAGCGACGATGGGTGGCAGTCTGGTGGCAGTTTTTGGGTTGGTGCCGGCGTTGCGCTGGTTCATGATGCGCGATTTCAATGTGGTCCTCTCGCATTATCGGGAGTTGCTCCCTCCAGACCATGGTCTGGAAATCATGCCCCTCTCCTGGCAACCCATCGCCATGACCGTGGGAGGCGTTGCCTTGGCAGTCATCCTGGTGGCCGTGATCCTTCTGTTGCGGGTCCCACTCTGGTGGAAAACCACCCCCTCCGATCTCCTGCATGGCAATTACAGCACCCGGCAAAATTCAGATTGACGTGTCGTATTGAACATCATATGCGCATTTACCCTTATTTCATGCCAGGGAAGACAACAATGCAACGAATCCTATCCTGTTTCTCGGGTTGTCTGGCCTTGTTCATTCTGTATGGCTACGGTATGGAAGAGGCTTGGGCAGGAAAATACAAATATACCGAAGCCGATTTGCGCGCCCAATGTCGCGAAGATGCGGCGAGTGATCGTATTCCGGCTGACGAATTGGAAGAGTATCTGCGAGGGTGCCTGCAAAATCTCGTGCAGCAGGCCGGCTTGTCCCTGAGTGACACCCAGATTGCGGCAGCGAGTCGAGCGGATGCACGCAATCCCGGTGCAGGTCGTGCCCCGGATTCCGGGCGTGATCAGGGCCTTGACGCATCCGCGCCCCAATCCAGGACCAAGCCGTCCGGCAAGACGGCCAAGGGCAAACATACCGAGGCGGATTTGCGCCGGCAGTGCCGGGAAGATGCCGTGGAAGACAGGGTGACCGACGACGAAATGACGGATTATTTGCAGGGATGCCTGAAAAATCTGGCCCGACAGGCAGGCGTGTCCCTGACGGGTGAAGAGGAGTCTCCGGTTCAGGAAAAGCCGGTGCAGGCACCCCAGGCACGGGTCAGGAAAGGCAGCGAGTCGGTTCTTGCAGGTGCCCAGGGAATCGAATTTGTCAAAATTCCGGCTGGCACCTTTGAAATCGGCTGTGGAACCTGGCAGTCAAACTGTTTCAATTCAGAAAAACCAGCGCAACAGGCCAGGGTGGAACAGTTTGAATTGGGCCGATATGAGGTGACGCAGGGGCAGTGGCAGGCAGTCATGGGAAAAAATCCCGCCAAGTATAAATCCTGCGGGGAAAATTGTCCGGTTGAACAGGTCTCCTGGAACGATGTTCAGGAGCTGATCAATCAATTGAATGCGCAAGGGGGCAATTGCCGGTATCGCCTGCCAACCGAAGCTGAATGGGAGTTTGCCTGCCGTTCCGGAGGGGATCCAGAAAAATTTTGCGGCGGTCACGATATCGACCTGGTGGCGTGGCATGAAGGCAATGCCGAGGGAAAAACACATCCTGTCGGCAAGAAAGCCAAAAATGGTTTGGGATTGTACGACATGAGCGGCAATGTATGGGAATGGACCTGTTCCGAAATGGGGCGCTATGGTGACCCCGACAAGAGCCATACCCGCTGCGGCAGCGGCGATGCCAATCGGGTCTTGCGGGGCGGCAGTTGGTACTACACCGAGACACGGGTGCGTTCCACCAATCGCTTCGACTACGATCCGGGATATCGGAATGGGGATATCGGCGTGCGTCTGGCCAGAACCTGCCCTTAAAAATGATTCACGCCCCTATTCCTCTTCCGGGGGCAGCGCTTCCCGGACAACCTGCACATACTCTTCCAGCGTGGCAAGCAGCCGCTCATGCATGAAGGTCTGGAAGGGGTACGGGTCATCCGTGAGAGAAGATTTTTCCAGGGCATCGAGATAGAGTTTGCGTTCAACGGGTCGAATGGCAATGGGAGGATAACCATGGCGGATCAGCAGTAGATTCATCAAGAGCCGTGCCGTGCGACCGTTACCATCGCTGAACGGGTGGATGGCGGTCAGGCGGAAATGACCTGTAAATGCACTTTCCGGCGTGGGTGGTGCCTGCGCAAGCCAATCACCCAACTCCTGCATCAAGTGTGGAATTCTGGCCGGATTGGGAAAGATGACCGGTGATCCGGCAATGCGTCTGGGATGCCGACTGTATATTCCGGCAATTTCCGGATGGCTACGGGCCACAATGCGGCGATGCAGCTCACACACAATCTGTTCACCGACAGGTGTGCTTGTAGTCGCCAGGGTGCGCATCCATTGCAAGGTCGCATAATGGTCCACCGCCTCCAAATGTTCCCGCAGCGACTTTCCCCCAACCGTGATGCCGTGTTCAATGACCTCGGCGGTTTCCCGATGGGTGAGGGTGTTTCCTTCGATGGCATTCGACGTATAGGTCAGATCGACATCGTAATATTTTTGCAGGTTGGCCAACACTTCCAACGATAAAGGTCGCCAACTGTCAAGCAGCTTTTTTTTTTCGGCAATGTTATTGAGCAAGTCAGCAGGCATGGCTGGTTGGTTCTGCTCTTCCCCCTTTGAATTCATGCTGAATATCAGGGTTGACCACTGCGGAGTTTTCAAGATTGAGCTGCAAGCCTGTCAAGCGCGACAAGCCCCTGAGAATCTGCTTTTCAGCATCGGGTGATCTCATGTCGGCCCATTGAATATGCTCTAATATATCCGGAACAGGTGTGTCATCCAGCCGCACAGGGATAATGGGGATATCAACATCACCTCGCGATTTAAACAGCTTGATTGCAAATGCAATCTCGCGCTTGAGGTGATCACTGTTGACAGAGTTCTTTGAGAGAAAAACAACAGCGGAACTGCACTCTTCGAGCGCATGTTCGATAGTTGCCATGATGTTTTGACCAGGAACGATTTGTTCCACGTCCAACCAGGGATTCAGACCTGCATTGCGCACAGATTCAACAATCTTTTTGGCGGTCAATAAATCCTCGTGGGCGTAACTAATAAAAACGTTGGGGGATCGACGAATCCGCATTCTTTTATGAAGATCCTTGACGTTTAATAATGCCAGAAACGCAAGAAGGATTGTTGCAAGAATCATAATAATATATTGAGAATAGTCAGAAATTTTTTTCACATCCATAAATAAATTACAATACCCCATGGAATAAAGAAATTCCACAAAATTATTAGTCATTTTATTAGAAGAAATCATCGGAAGAATCGCAAGAATCGCAAGAATCGCAAGAATAAAGAATATTCTCAACTCCGATGCTGCTTTTTGAAAAGCAATTATTATTTCTAATGCTTTTCTCAATTTAGACTCCTTTTATGAATATAATAAAAAAAGCCATAAGACAAACGCCTATCAGGTTAGACAAGAATCCGAGGATGGAAATTTGTATAACCTGATTTGCATGACGTTGTTCCCAATCCTGATGCAATGACATGACAGCAAAAAGAAAAACAAAACAGATGACAATAAATACAGATGTCTTGATAATCTGTAGCGGCGGCATCAACGTGGAACTGGCCAACGCCGGCCTGCTCAAATCCAAAAGGTGCAGGAGACCGGATGCCATCGCCGTCAGGGACAATTCCACCCCCAGGTAAAAATCGCTCCAACGCCATGCGGAACCTCGCACAAGCTTTTTCGTAAACGCACTACAAAAAATCAGCACAATCGGCACAATGACCGCCGTAACATAAGGATTTGTCAGCACAACGCACCTCTCGACGTTGCACATCAATCTAGACTATTTTTTCTCTCCCGTCCAGAAATTTTTGCATGGCGTCCGGCTTGCGGCTACGGCCATGTCCCCCTGAATGACTCTTCTCAACATATAACTTTGATGGTCCAATCATATGTTATGCAGAATATGCTGACCAACATCTTTTCATTCATTTCATCCGGAAAAATGTAGCCAAAAAAGAATTCACCATGTCTTGACGATATCCTGTAGAATAGTGGACAATGTATTTCACGGGGCTTTTCACTTCTTGCTTGCATATCAGGTAATCGGAGCCATTGGATGTCTGAACCTGGAGGAACGGTTTATCGTTCCGGATTTATCGCCATTGTCGGGCGGCCCAACATGGGAAAATCGACTTTTTTGAACCAGGTATTGGGTCACAAGGCAGCAATTGTGACGCCCAAGCCCCAGACCACCCGTACCCGCATCCTGGGGGTCCACCATCTTCCTGATGGACAGATGATTTTTTTGGATACCCCGGGGATTCATCGGGAAGAGAACGATACCCTGGAGCGGGTCATGGAGCAGACAGCTTTTGGGGCTTGTGACGATGCCGATCTGATTCTGTATTTCGTTACCGCCACTGCGGGAGTGACCGACGCAGATTGGGACAACCTCACCCGTCTTTCCGAGAAGAATCAGGATATTTTCCTGGTCATCAACAAGGTGGATCGTGTATCACGCCCCCTCCTGCTCCCCCTGGCAGCCGCATGTGAAACCAGGGCCGGTCAATTGGGACTCTCCATTCAGGAATTTGCCATGATCTCGGCCTTGACGGGTGACAATGTCCTGCATCTGATCAGCCGGATTTTTCCCCGCCTGCCGGAAGGACCCCGCTATTTTTCCGAGGACCAATGGACCGATCAACCCGAACGTTTCATTGCCGCCGAAATCATACGGGAAAAACTGTTTCTGCATCTGCATCAGGAGTTACCCTACCATGTGGCCGTCCAGGTAGAGAGCTTTCAGGAAACCGGAAGTCGGCTGCATATCGTGGCCCTCATTCTGGTGGAGCGGGATTCACAAAAGGGAATCGTCATTGGTCGGGGAGGCAGCATGCTCAAAAAAACCGGTGCCGCAGCCCGGCATGACCTGGAACGCTTTTTTGCCTGTGGCGTTTATCTGGAACTTCAGGTCATGGTTCGTAAAGGATGGCGTGAGGATGCACGTTTGTTGAATACACTGGGTTACCGGGAAGGATCTGACCATGCAGTTTCGTGATTTGGCTTTGGTATTGCGTCGCACTCCCTACCGGGATACCTCGCTTGTCATCCACTATCTTGCCCGTGATCGCGGGGTTCAATCGGTCGTGGCCCGTGGAATTCGTACCCGCAAAGGCGCGGAACGAGCCACGTTGGCGGGGTTCCATACGGTCAACCTTCTGGGCGTCAGCCGCCAATCGCAAACCATGGGGACCCTCACCCAGGCCGAAATCATCCGCGGTCGCCACCATTTGCGGGAAGTTCCCCTGGCCATGGTCGCCGCCCAGGTCATTCAGGAAATCATCTATCGCTCCATCCCCCCAGGCGCTCCCCATCCGGAATATTTTGACCAGGTAGAAACCATTCTGGATCAACTGGATACTGATCAGGATCCCCTCGGAATTCTGGCTTTCTTCCAGGGAGTGACCTTGCGGGAAACGGGTTATGGTTGGCGTACTGACATCTGCGTTGGTTGCGCAACCGATACGCAACTGGCCTATTACTCCGTGCGACAAGCACAGACAGTTTGCCAGGCCTGCGGGGCACCTCATGCCGACCACCTTTTTTCTCTCAACGCCGCCGAACGACAAGCCATGACCACCCTGAACTGGTCCGATCATTTTGTGCCGTTGACACCCGCAGAACGGTTGAATCTGTTTCGTATCGGTAGTGCCTGTCTGAAACGCTTCGGCGGTCATGCCCTCAATGCCGAACTGCACTTTTACCATCTGCTCGGTCAGAGCGCATCTCCAGACAACCAATAGGAAAGATACACGTCATGATTGACAAAGAGCTGTTGGAAATTCTGGTCTGCCCCCAATGCAAAGGATCCCTGGAATACAAGCCGGAGGTCCAGGAACTGGTTTGTCGTCCGGAACAGTTGGCGTTTCCGATTCGGGACGACATTCCCATCATGCTGATTGATGAAGCCCGGCGCTTGAATGCAGCCTGAGAAGC
>JADGCO010000035.1:41390-41621 GCA_015228935.1 Magnetococcales bacterium
AGCTTGGCGCTTGAATGCAGCCTGAGAAGCTTGGCGCTTGAATGCAGCCTGAGAAGCTTGGCGCTTGAATGCAGCCTGAGAAGCCCGGTGCCTGAATGCAGCCTGACGGGTTTCCATGACGAGACCCGTTACCTGAGAGGCTGTCCATTAGCCCTTGTAGCCCTTGGATAAAAAAGATTGGAAAGAAAGATTTTATTGGGGCTCCGCCCCAAACCCCGCCAGGAGGAAGGG
>JADGCO010000036.1 GCA_015228935.1 Magnetococcales bacterium
TGAAAAGTAGCTTATCCGCGATGGTCGTTTGTCGGATTCACGCTGAACCAGTACAATCCGTTCCCAGGGCATCGTTGATCATGGCATGAGAGTCGTCATCATTGGCTGCCAGTTGCCATTTCAGGATGGGGTCTATCTGGTCGCGATTGTGCCACCGAGTCAGGATATCTTGCAAACGGGCATCATCAATGTGTTCCACGCGCAACGCAATCTGATCACCAAATTTTGCCAAGGCATCCATGCATTGCTGCCAATTCAACAGCCAATTCTGGTGACCAGATCCGATCAAGAGTGACTTGCCTTGTCGCAACAGCACCAGTGAGTCGATTCCGGTATCCGGCAACCCGGAAGACAAATCATGAAGATGCAGGAAATCGAACAAAGCCTCTTCTTGTTGTTGTTGATTCGGAGAGTTTCTGTTTTCTCGCCAATGACGTTCCACACAAGCCTGGAATTGACCCGGATGTGTCGGCATCTTCTCACGATGAAAGTTGAAAATCGCCGGATAGTCCTGTTCACAAGTCAAATAAGGCCATGCCACTGAAAGATGGCGCAGAAAACCAATCCAGTCCCATTCCAGATAATGGAGATCGGTGCCATCAATTTCACCCCAGATCAGGGTTTTTTTTATGTAAAGCAAAACTCCACCCCAAGAGGCATCAGAAACGTTCGTACAGGACGCCGGATTGGGCTTTTTCCACCTGACATGGATATGCAAACCATCCGCATGGCCAAAAATCTGATCGTGACCCGAAAGATCAAAACTCGCGATATCTTTCTGACGAACTGGCATTATTTTTTATCCAATTTCTGCTTGAACCAATTTGAATTGGGATTCCGTGAATCCGTGCTTTTTGGCACGTGCGAGAAGCTCTTTTCTCAACAGCACCGCCCAGGTCGCCCTCCACGTCCTCCATAGCGGGCTTCCTGTCGTTCCTGGACAAAAGCCGCAAGGGTCATGACAGGTTGCTCTGGGTGGTGTTGCCGTTGGTGTTGCACATAATTTTCATAGTCTGGCATTCCGACGACAAGGCGGGCCGCCTTGCTGAACAGGGCCCAGTAGTGGCGCAGGCGTTGGCGCATTTCCCTGTTTATCCGCAAGCCAACTGTGGATTTTCCGGGAGTTCCCGGGTTGTTGGTTGGGCACTGCGGCGTGCCAGGATGCAAGACCGGATGCCAAAACCCAGGATGATCAAGACCACGGACATGAACAAAATGGCCAGGGAGACATCGACCCGGTCGTTGAAGATGATCTGGTGCATTTGATCCAGGGATTTGGCCGGGGCCAGAATTTCATTCCTGGCCAGATAATCCTGAAACCGTGCGGCATGGGCCAGGAAACCGATTCTGGGATTGGGATGGAAAATTTTTTGCCAGGCGGCGGTCAGGGTACTGATCAGGAGCCAGAGGGTGGGCAGGGCGGTCACCCAGGCATAACGATCCTGTTTCATCTTGAAAAGCACCACCGTGGCGAAAATCAGGGCAATACTGGCGAGCATTTGATTGGCAATCCCGAACAGGGGCCACAAGGTGTTGATGCCGCCGAAGGGATCCACCACCCCCTGATGGAGAAAATATCCCCAGGCACTCACACAAAGGAACGTGGCCAGCAGGTTGCCGGTCCAGGAGCCGGTCTGTTTGAGGGGCTTGAAAAAAAATCCAAGCAAGTCCTGCAACATGAAACGGCCTGCCCGGGTTCCGGCATCGACCGCAGTCAGGATGAACAGGGCCTCGAAAAGGATGGCAAAGTGGTACCAGAATCCCATCATCTCCTTGCCGCCAAAAAGCTGGGAGAAGATGGCGGCCATGCCCACGGCCAGGGTGGGGGCACCGCCGGTTCGGGAGAGAATGGTTGTTTCGCCGACATCGGTGGCGGTTTGCTGGATCATTTCGGGAGTGACGACAAATCCCCATTGACCGATGGCCTGGGCGGCATTCTGGACGGTGGGTCCCAGGATGGCGGTGGGGCTGTTCATGGAAAAATAGATGCCGGGTTCGATACAGCCGGCGGCCACCAGGGCCATGATGGCGACAAAGGCTTCCATGAGCATGCCGCCATAACCGATAAAACGGGCGTGGAGTTCATTTTCCAACATTTTGGGGGTGGTGCCCGAGGCAATGAGTGAATGAAAACCGGAAACCGCCCCGCAAGCGATGGTGATGAATAAAAACGGAAAGAGGGTACCGGACCAGACCGGGCCGGTGCCATCGGTAAATTGGGTGAAGGCCGGCATTTTCATGGGGGGAGCCACCAGGATGATGGCGATGGCCAAGCCGAAGATGGTGCCGATTTTGAGAAAGGTGGAGAGGTAATCCCGGGGTGCCAGGAGCAGCCAGACCGGCAACACCGAGGCAAAAAAGCCGTAGGCAATCAGCATCCAGGTCAAATCCTGGGCACTGAAGGTAAAGAGCGGTGCCCAGGTTGGACTCTGCATGACCCAGCCTCCGATCACGATGGAGGCCATGAGCAACACGAAACCCAGGAGGGAAACCTCGCCGATGCAACCGGGGCGCAGGAAACGCAGATAGACGCCCATGAACAGGGCGATGGGGATGGTGGCGGCGACTGTGAAGGTTCCCCAGGGACTTTCGGCCAGCGCCTTGACCACAATCAGGGCCAGGACCGCCAGCAGGATCACCATGATCATGAAGGTGCCAAACAGGGCGATGATCCCCGGCACTTCACCCATTTCCGTTTTGATCAATTCCCCGAGGGAACGCCCGTCCCGGCGCATGGAGATGAAGAGAATCATGAAATCCTGGACCGCACCGGCCAGAACGACACCGAAAAGCAGCCACATCATGCCCGGATAGTAGCCCATTTGTGACGCGAGAACCGGACCAACCAGGGGACCGGCCCCGGCAATGGCGGCAAAATGATGGCCGAAAAGGACATATTTGTTGGTGGGGACAAAATCCAGGCCGTCATTTTTACGGATGGCAGGGGTCAGGCGCAGAGGATCGAGGCGCATGACCCGATTGGCGATGAAAAGACTGTAATATCGATAGCTGACCAGATAGACCGCCAGGGCGGCGACGACGATCCAGAGTGCATTGATGGTTTCGCCGCGATGCAGGGCGATGGTGCCCAGGGCAAAGGCACCTGCCAGTCCCAACAAAATCCAGGGCAACTGCCCCAGTACACGCATGGACATGGATCTATTCATGACAGGAATCGGTTCATGGAAAGGACTACTTTCCAACGATACCAAGCTGTTTGATGGCAGCCGTGGTGATGGTCAGATTGTAGAGAATACTGGAGACCTCTTTCAGGAATTGCATGATTTCGACCTGATCGGTCTTGAGTGGCACGACGACAGTATCTCCAGGTGTCACGTCCGGACTGCCCATGTTGAACCACGCTGAACCAAAAATGCTGTTATCGTTTTTGGGAATGACCTGACCGTTGGCCTTGACGATATACAGGCCATCCTTGTCGGCATTGCTGCTGAAACCACCACTCAGGCTGATGTAATCTTCGGGTGACTTGCCTTGGCGGTATTGGTGGGAGGTGGGATAGTTGACCTCACCCAATACGGTCACTTCGCTGCTTCTCGGGGGCAGCAAAATCTGGTCACCATCCCGCAATCGGATGGAGACATTGGCTTTTTTATTAAAATCCCAGAAGAAGGAGTCGGCCACGGGTGCCTTGTCATCGGCCGCTCCCTCCAGGATGGCTGGCAGGTCAATGGCCAATCGACCCTGGGGATGGGTCTCTTTCAATTGTGCCATCATGATACCCAGAACAGCCGGATCGACGGCCATGCCTTGATTTTTTTCGGTATTGAAGTTGGATCTGGCGTGGATCATGGTAAATTTGACAATTTCCATTTCCAGACGATTGGCCAGGGCTTCCATCTCTTTGCGTTCTCTTTCTTTCAGGTCTTCCCGCAGGAATATGGCCCCTTCCGGGAACGCAAACTCGGTCAGGTTGCCGGCACGTTCGATCAATTGCTTGAGTGTTTCCCCTTTTTTGACTGGATAGGTACCGGGGAAACGAACCTCTCCCTGGATGGAGACACGCATGGTTCCTGACCAGTTGGGGACCGGCTTGATGGTCAGGGTATCGAAAGGATGCAATTCCAGGTCGGCGGCAGGATTTCCTGACAAAACATCGTTCAGGACGACGCGCAAATGTTCCATTTCCCGGTTTTTGTTATCGACGACGTAGAAGCGTGTGATTTCTGCTTCCAGGGTATAGGCCGGTTCAGCCATCCAGCCACCGGCCCGAATCAGGTCGCTGATGCGCATGTTTTCTTCCAGGGGATAGCGACCGGGAAAGCGGACCATGCCCGAGACGCCGACGATTCGGGAGGGTTGGGAAAAGGTGGCTTGGGCCTGGAGTTGTTCGAGGACGGGCTTCAGCAATCCTTCGCGGGTGCGCCGCGACCAACTGTAAAAGTGGTCGGCCAATTCCGGGGAGTTGGTGGGCACTTTGAGGAAAGAAAATTTTTCCTTGGCATCTTCTTTTGGCATGCCACCGGTCATGAAGGCTGGCAGGTCTGTGACGGTCTGGCGGAACTGCTTGAAGCGTTCACGTTGGTTGAATTGACCAAAAATGGCGTTCTGGGGCAGTTCTTCCTTTGCTGCGTCCGAGGCGGTTGCTGCCGAACCGGTTCCTCCACCCTGGAGAACATTGGCTGGAGAGCTGGTGGATTCCTGGGTACCGGGCTGCTGGAGTTGTCGATTGTTGATCATGCCTTGGCGGCCAAAATATCCTCCGGCATTGCGACCCGAAAAATCGGCACCACCGGCCATCAGTGCTTGCGAAAGGGATTTTTCATCGTCACTCGTATTGCTTTCCTTTGGATAAAAACTGTTACCGGAACCGCGCATTTTTTTGGCCGAGTTGGCATTGAAGAACTCTTCGGCGCGGGTGGGAGGGGCATTGGCCGGGGCAGTGAAAGGATTGTTTTTTTGTTCTTTTTCAGGGATGCGATCCGGGCCGCCTCCCTGGCCGGGTATTTTCAGGTCACGAAAGAACAATCCTTTTCGGCTTTGACCGGGCGCATATTCTTCAAAATAGTTGCTGCTGGCAAACACGATGAGTTTGTCTTCGGCGCGCACGAGAATGTCGCTGGGTGAACCTTCATTGCCAAGAATATCCCGCAACCGGATTGAAATCGGGGCGATACGGCCATCCTTGTCCAGGACCCGGACCAGGAGGGCATAATCGAGATCGGTTCCTGGCAAGGTTTCGGCGGCTGAGCGGAGCAATTCTGAAACATGCATGCCTTGGGCATGGGGATAGATACCGGGGAAGCGGACGTTGCCTTCGATGGCGACGACGGGTTCCAATTGATCGGATGCCGTTTGGCGGCGCAGTTCGGTGATCCAGGGTTCCAGGGTTTTGGCCCGATCTTCATTCAACCCCAGGACCAGGATTTCATCCCGGGATTGGAGAGGGATATTATAGGTGGATTTGGGGTCGGCGAGGGCTTGGTCCAACCGGGTGGAGAAAATTTTCCAGCGATGACTGCCGCCAACTTCGCGGCGAATGAGGACGTACCCGAGGTCGGGATTTTCCTGGAGGAGACGGGGGGAGGGGATGATGTCGGTCAGGCGCACGCCTGCTCGCCATTCGTAGGGACCTGAACGTTCGACATGACCGGTCAAAGTGACCACATCATCCATTTTTTCAAGAACGGACTGGATGCGGATGGTATCGCCATTTTGGACCCGGGTTTTGGTCAACCCGTTTTGGCCGAGATCCAGGGCCAGCACGCGGCGTCCTTTGCCTTCTTGAATACGTTCCAGTTGCACGCCTTTTTTATGGGCTGATGGGAGAAAGCCACCGGCAATTTTCAAGACATCCTGGACGGTTTTTTCATTTTTCAGTTCGAAGATTCCAGGCCGGTGAACCTCGCCTTCGATTCCGACCGTGGGACCGATGGATGGTACGAAGATGACATCGCCATCCACCAATCGAGTATCATGACTGGCATCGCCCCGCATGAGCAGGTCGTACAAGTCCAGTGTTGTCACGACCTGGTCACCACGTTTCAGTTGGATGTTACGCAACGATCCCATGGGCGTGACACCACCGCTGGCGAACAAGGCGTTGATCATGGTGGAGAGGGCATTGACGGTGAAGGAACCGGGGCGTCGGACATCACCCAGGACAAACACACGCATGGAACGCAAGGTTCCCATGGAGACATGGCTCAATTCGTACCCGATCAGTTGGGATTTGATGCGTTCGGCAAACAAACTGTTGAGTTCAAGAAAAGTGACCCCTGCCACGGGTATGAGGCCGATTCCAGGAAAGTTGACCATCCCTTCGCGATTGACCTTGAGGTTATGGCTCTGAAATGCTTTCCCCGACATCTGAATCTGGATTGAATCGCCTGGTCCGACCACGTAGTTGGTTGGAATGGGAATACTTGTTACCGGGGCAAAGGACGACGGTGTTCCATCGAAGAGATCGTAGCCAAACTGCCTGAGTGCCTGGGGGGTGGAAGGACGAGATTCTCGGAAAGCATGTGTGGACTCAGGGTGGATTTCTGCACCTTTGTTTCTTCCGGATCTGATGACAGGTCCCGGCTCAGGGATTGGCAGACGAGCTGGGTGAACCCTGTTCAGAGCGCTTTCTTGAGGAATGGGAATCTTGTCAGTTTTTGTTTCCTTGCCTTGGTCACCGCTGGTTGGTTGACCCGGATCCATGTCACCGTCCATATTGGACGACCCACCACCACCACCTTCTGCTCCAGTGGAGGGAAAATCAAGCAAACCGCCGGAGGATTTTTTTCCTCCTCCTCGCAGAATGTTCAGCAAGCCTGCGCCCACATCCCTATCATCCTCGGCCATCATTTCCCGCGGAGGAAAAAGCGTGACCAGGGCCACAATCATCAGGATGATTCCATAAAGTCTGCTGTGCATGTCGGACCATTTTCTTTGTCAGGACGAAACCCTGGACGCTACCAGAATTTAACCTGCCTGCCAAGGTTTCTTTTCCTGCCAGGATCAAAACCCTCCCTGAATGCCCATGCTGATCAGACCATACTGGCGATTGAATCGGGAGGATGTGTATTTGTTGTAGGAAAACGGCACTTCGCTGAGGAGCTGATGCTCCATCATTTGGGTCCTGAGAAAGAAGCCGATACTTTTGAAAGGTTTATAGCCAAATTCCGTTGAGATGATCGTGTTGGAGTCATAATAGGGAATGCCGGAATTTTTCAGGTCTTCATCCATTTGGCGGTTGACTCTTTCGTATCGGGCACCGGCGCGAAATCTCCATCTGTCGGTAAACCACAGATATGTTCCGCCAAAATGGTGGTAGGTAGCTTTGTAACGCATGTTCAACATGTCAGGTCCCGGATATTTGGGTTCCAGGTCCACGATATGAAAGCCGATCAGTTGACAAATGCCGGCATCGCCGGAGACCAACTGGCCGGTGAGTTCATATTTGGAGGGGGAATCCAGGCTGTATTCGCAATCCCTGCCCATGTTGGCAACAAATTTTTTGAATCCAATCTGACTGGTGCCACCGCCGATAAACAGGGAAAATGAATCTCTGGGGCCGATATTCCAGGTTCCGATCAGGTCCAGTTGAGTTTGCTCATCACCCGGTTTTTCCAGGCGGACATTACGCACGGACGTTCCTTCCATGGCTGTTCCGTCCAAGGTGATGGAGGATGTTTTCCGGTTGACTTCCTTGGCCCAGTTTCCCCATTGCGTGAAGCGGATGCCCAGGGCTGGTAATTTTCCCAGGTTGATGGTCATCTGATACTGAATAGACCTTTGCCAACTGAGACCGTCCAGTGGATCCTGGGGCGTCTGTAATACGCGACTCCAGATCGAACCATCGATCCAGAGACGGCGTGTCAAAGCCAGACCGGCTGAGAGATGCCCTCCTTTGTAATCTCCCACATTGGTATTGGCATATTCCAGATCCTTGTCGCGCAGGTTGGCAAAATCGACCTTATTGTTCATCATATCCAGTGAAAGTTCAAATTCGCCATGCAGGGGAGGGTATCCACGTTGGGCCGTGAGGAATTCATCAAGCGGCGCTCCAATGGCCTGTAACGAACATTCGGTGCTTCCCCAGGCAAATATCAAGAAAGCGATACACCATCTTCCGGTCTTTCGTTCTGAAACAAATTTGGAGCGCAAAATCAACTGTCCCCTCTCTGGTGACATGTGGCGACGCCGTTCGCGGTCTTGATCAGGTTTTCGTCAAACAGCCCATCGGGGGGATATCATAATATTTTTATTCATGTATGGCACCCTCTTGTGGACACGAGGAGACCGGGCACCGAGAGCGTTGTCGATTGGCGATGGATCATGAAGAAAGTGTGGGACATGATGCTGCGCAGTTGCTTCAAAGAAAAAAGGAGTGTGCAAGATGCACACTCCTTTGCAAGAACAAACAGCAACTCGATGCAGTTTACTTCACAGTGAAGGAACCCTGAATCGTGTCAAACTTGCCGTCGCCGGTATCCGTCAATGAGCCGTTGCCAGTGGCATCGAACCCCATGGGGAGGCCAGCCAACTTGATCTGGTAGAAGTAGGAGCCTTGGGTAACGGCCGCATTCAGGACCGAAGCCAGGGTTGAGTTTGCATTATAGAGGCTGAAAATCTTGGCCTCCATTTTGGCTTCGTTGGTGCTGCCGGTGGCACCTGTCTCTGTTCCAGTGGTCACCGTTGCGCCTGACTGGTTGGTGAAACCATTGGAGCCAACGAGTACGCTGTCAAAGGCTGCGTTGGTTACGGTGAGGGTCGAAGCCGCCGTGGAATTTTGTTGGTAGTAGGTGACCGTAGCGGTACCGTTGGCAGGCAGGGTCAGCTTCAGGTTTTTGCCATCTGCTTCGTACTGCATGTCATAGGTAGCACTGATATAGCGTTCGGAAGCAGCTCTGGTTGCCGTCGTGCCATCTTTCAGCAGCAACGAAACCGTTGCAGTACCTCTGACGACAGGAATGTTGGTCAGGGCAAAGTTGATCGAGGGCGGAACGGCCTGTGCGCCTGGATCGCGCTGGTCACCCGGATATTTGACGGTGGTCAACTTGGCCAGGTTTTGGCCGTTGATCGTCGAGGTGGATGGAATGTTGACGGTAACCGTCGAGCCGCTGAATGTCGGCGCATCGGTGGACAACACAACGGTGCTGCCACCTGAGTTGACATCCCGGACGGACAACTTACCGGAGGCACCGTTCAGGAACACGGTGCTGCCTTTGACAGCCACATCACCCGCTGCGGCAGCGGCGGTGGCTGCTGCTGTTGAGGACTGTGTGGCTGTGCTGGCCAACACGGTCGAGTTGATGGCCGTGGTGGAGAGATTTTTGATCTGCGTCATCAGATCGGTGAGTGTTGAAGTTGCGGTCAGGGCTGCGGCTGCACTCAGATACTTGGCACCCTCGGTGCTTGTCGAGCCGAGCAGGGCACCGGCGGTTTGCCAGAGGATTTTTGCAGCACCTACCAGCTTCAAGGAAGTCGATGCCAACGTTGAGGTCAGATTCGGAGCGCTGGTACCGAGCGTCGTGCCGTAGGCCGTCGCGACGGAGGTGAGCGGGATGGCATTGACGCCAACGGTCAGATTCCGATTGATCACCTGATTGGCCACATCAGCCGCAGCCAGATACAGGGTATTCATCAAAGCCGGATTGGTTGGCACGGTGGGCAATGAACCCAGTTTGAGTTCCGTTCCAATGTCGGCGATGACCTTGGCCATGCTGCCAAAAGAGGCACTGGCGGCCTGGACCCGGCGCAACATTTCACCGGCGGCTTCCAGACCCAGGGCATATTCACCGGCTTGTTGTGCAGTCAGGCCCGTCACGGGTGTGGAGAAGGGATCGAAAGTGGCTGGGTTGGCAGCGACACCATCGACACCGAACCCGAAGTAGTCCAGTACCGCATCATCGACGGTTGTAATGGTTTGTTGGGTGATTGTTCCGCCGGTTCCCACGTTGGCAGCGGCAGCGGCAGCAATCAAGGAGGTGATGGCGTTGGCATTGACGGTCGCGCTGACGCTGGTCACCAGGGTGGTCAGATCCATGATCGGTGTATTACCGGTCACATCGTCGGTACCGCCGCTGAAGGCCAGCGTATAAGCGGTTGTTCCAGACGGAAGGGTTGTTTTAAAGCTGTACGTACCATGGCTCGGGGTCCCGCTGACCTTGCCGCCATTGTAGGTGATTGTCGAGCCATGCAGAGGCCCTTTGGCTGCGAAGCCGGACACTGTGGAATTTCCGGCAGCGGCGTCTCCCACCACCGGTGCAGCGGCTGACGTACTGCCACTGCTACCACCACCACACGCTGCGATTCCGACGGTCAGGATACCTGCCAGGGCGAGCAGAGTGCTCTTGTTGGCCAATGTTTTCATCCCCCACTGCTTCATGTCTTAAACTCCTCACAATCTTTTAATCAGGTTGATCCCATCCTTAGAGGGTTGTGTTTCCTAAGGGAAAGGGTAGAAGCCCATGTGGTCAACGTTGACCTTTTTTTGTGACGGCTCCTAAATGCGGACCAGTATACACCAATTTCCTAAAAAAACAATCCTGCCATTCCATTCTCTCCATCAGTTCCGCAGCAAGGTCGCACATTGCCAAAGTTGCCACTCCGTGTCAATCCAAAACAATTTCATGATGCGATAAATATATTTCAGGTCTCCTCCTCAAGGCCAAGATCACCGGTATGACCCTTTCCGGCAAGGTCAGGAGACGACCCGCTCCCCTGAAATACGGCCCCGCTCAAGAATCCGTGCGGCAACATGGTCCCGCGATTGCCTCTCGGGGCGACCCATTTTTCCAGATCGGGAAAATGGCGGGTACGTTTCCCCGAGTCAAGAGTGATTCCTTCCTCGGGCTTGAAAGTCATGACATCCACCAGTTGCTCGTCTCTTTGCAGACGCTGGATACGGACACCCTTGCCGCGCGACAGGAGCGGAAACTCATTGATGTCACAAATCAGCAGTCGCCGTCCGTGGGTGATGGATCCGACAAGGCTGCCGCGCACGGGGTGGATGGAGAGGAGTTCATCCCCATCACTGAATGACAAAACCTGCTTGCCGGTTTTTTGATTGGCGACAAAGTCGTTTCCCTTGATCCGGAATCCCTGTCCCAACCGCGTCGCAACAAAATACTCCTTTTCACTCTCAATCACGAGGACCCATCGTATGGCATCTCCGCCTTCAATATCAAAAATCACGGTCAACGGATCCCCAAACCCTTTTCCCGAAGGCAACCGGTCCACCAGGGTGGAGTAGATCTTGCCTGATCTGGCCACAAAGGTGACGGTATCATTCGAGAAGGCATTCACCTGCATCAACAAGTCGTCGTCGCCTTTGAACCTTTGTTTGTCAAGATCGGCATCGTGGCCTTTCAGGGTCTTTACCCAACCCATGAGTGACAAAACGACCGTTTGGGGTTCACGCTGAATCAAATCTTCTGGTCGCAGGTCGATTTCCGGGGGTACGCCACCGAGTTCGGTCCGGCGGGGATCGGCAAACTCCTTGCGGGTTTTCTGTACCTCCTGCTGCACGGCACCCCACATGCGCTGGTCATCGGTCAGCAGGGATCGCAGATGATTGGCGCGTTCTTCTTTTTCAGTGATCTCCTTGCGGATCGCCATCTCTTCAAGTCGGCGCAGAGAGCGCAACCTCAAATTGAGAATGGCCTCGGCCTGTTCCGCGTCCAGATGAAAACGGCGCATGAGAACCGGGGCGGGATCGTCATGCTCCTTGATGATGGCGATGACAGCGTCAATGTTCAGATGGACTGTCAAAAAAGCGGCCAGTTGATGCAGACGTTGCTGGATGCGCTCCAGTTCGTGTCGGCTGCGGCGGGTGATCACCTCAAACCGGTGATTCAACCAGGCCTGCAATACCCTTTTTAGATCAAGAACTTCTGGACGGGCCTCGGCGGTGATCACATTCAGGTTGACGGAGACCCGTACCTCAAGATCCGTGTTTTTGAACAGGTAGGCCATCACCTTTTCCGGTTCAATATTACGGACTTTCGGTTCCAGGACGATGCGCAACTGCGTGTCGGACTCGTCACGCACGTCGGCCAGAAACGGCGACTTTTTTTCGACGATCAACTGGGCAATACGCTCGATCAAGCGTGCCTTGGGAATCTGGTATGGAATTTCGCTGATCACGAGTCGCCAACCACCTCGTTGCAGTTTTTCCACGCTCCAGCGTGCCCGCAACCGCAAGGTACCTCGGCCTGTACGGTAGGTTTCGAGAATTTCCAACTGATCCGAAACCAGTACGCCACCAGTGGGAAAATCGGGACCCGGAACAAGCGCCACCAACTCTTCGATGGTGGCCTCGGGCTTGCGGATCAACAACAGGGCTGCCGCAAGAATTTCCCCAACGTTATGCGGGGGGATCGACGTGGACATACCCACGGCGATGCCTGTGGAACCATTGGCCAGCAGATTTGGAAACCGCGCTGGCAAGACGGTCGGTTCTTCCAGGGAGCCGTCGTAGGTGGGAACCAGGTTGACGGTCTCCTGGTCCAGATCTTCAAGCAAAGCTTGTGCCACTTTTGTCAGGCGCGCCTCGGTATAACGCATGGCCGCCGCGCCATCGCCATCGATATTGCCGAAATTTCCCTGCCCATCCACAAGTGGATAGCGGACTGCGAACTCCTGTGCCAGGCGTACCATGGCCTCATAGGCGGCCTGGTCTCCGTGGGGGTGAAACTTGCCGATCACGTCGCCCACCACCCGCGCCGACTTTTTGAATCCCGATCCCGGATCCAGATGCAGGGCACGCATGGCAAACAAAATCCGCCGATGAACCGGCTTCAGTCCATCCCGAACGTCCGGCAGAGAGCGGCTGATGATCGTGGAGAGGGCATAGGCGAGATAACGGTCCTCCAGTTCCGTCCGGATGGGGGTTTCCCTGATGATGCCGACTGGAGAGGACATGAAAGGAATCAATCTCCCTGTTTCATTCGATTTGCCGGATTATGACTCTGTGGCTTTGGAGCCGTTCTTGGCGGTTGCCCTATCGGCACCCTCTGTGGCTTTGGGTCCATTCTTGGCGGTTGCCTTGTCGGCACTCTCGCCGCCGCCGAAACGGGGTTGGAGAGCATGCTTTATGCGCAAAAGATCTTCCAATTCGTGGCAGAGCGGTTCATTGTCGCGCAGGTAACGTTTGGCGTTTTCCCTCCCCTGACCAATGCGTTCGCCCTTGTAGGCATACCAGGCACCGGATTTTTCCAGAATGTTTTCTTCCACGGCCATGTCCAGGACCTCCCCGGTCAGGGAAATTCCTTCGCCATAGGTGATGTCAAACTCTGCGGATCGGAAAGGGGGGGCCATTTTATTCTTGACCACCTTGACCTTGCAGCGGCTGCCGATCACATCCTCTTTTTCCTTGATTGAATTGATGCGCCGAATATCCAGGCGCACCGAAGCATAAAATTTAAGCGCATTGCCGCCGGTCGTGGTTTCGGGGCTGCCGAACATGACGCCGATTTTCATGCGAATCTGGTTGATGAATAAAACGATGGAGTTGGACCGGGAGATGCTGCCCGTCAACTTGCGGAGGGCCTGGGACATGAGCCTGGCCTGCAAGCCCATGTGGGAATCTCCCATATCCCCTTCCAGCTCGGCTTTGGGCGTCAGGGCAGCCACCGAATCCACCACCACCAGATCCACGGCCCCGGAGCGCACGAGCATGTCGGTGATTTCCAGGGCCTGTTCGCCGGTATCCGGCTGGGAGATCAACAACTCTTCCACTTTCACCCCCAGTTTCCGGGTATAGCCCGGGTCCAGGGCATGTTCAGCATCAACAAAGGCGGCCACCCCCCCCTTTTTCTGGATTTCTGCCACCACATGCAAGGCCAGGGTCGTCTTGCCGGAGGCCTCCGGTCCATACACCTCCACCACCCGGCCCCGTGGCAATCCTCCAACTCCAAGCGCAATATCCAAACCGAGGGAACCGGTGGAAATGACCGGCACATGGTCCTGGATCGCACCATCCATACGCATGATGGAGCCTTTGCCGAATTGCCGTTCAATCTGGGTCATGGCCGCTTCCAGCGCCTGGGCCTTGTTACCATCCAGAGTCATTCTCGTTCCCCTTGGTTGCCAGTCGGTGACAGCTTCATGTCTGCTGCCTGCGGTTTCCCACAAAGCCAGTCAGTATAGCATGATTCACGGCATCGTGAACAAGAAAATGCAGCAAGAAGCAATTTTTCAGGCTGGAAGGGAGGAGGGGGACAGGAAGGGAGCAGGGAGGCAGGAAAGGATCGGTTGCCCGAACATATTCTTTACGTGTACGATAATAGAATCAGGTGTAGCAGAAAGCCGGGATTTTGTTTCAAGCAGAGCGTCACCCCAGGTGATGTATCCTTGGCCTTGTCAGCCCGTTTCAATGTAATTTCAGTCGCGGGGATCATGAATCATGGAAATATCCGAACTGTTGGCCTTCAGTGTCAAAAACAAAGCTTCCGACCTTCATCTGTCGGCAGGCATGCCGCCCCTCATCCGGGTTGATGGCGATATCCGCCGTATCGATGTCCCGGTTCTGGAGCATGAACAGGTTCATGACATGATCTATGACATCATGAATGATCGGCAACGCAAAGAATATGAAGAACATTTGGAGGCCGATTTTTCTTTTGAAATTCCTGGCCTGGCTCGTTTTCGTGTCAATGCCTTCGTCCAGAACCGGGGTGCCGGCGGTGTGTTCCGGACCATTCCTTCCGAGATTCTCTCGCTGGAACAGTTGAATGCTCCGGCCATTTTCAAGGAGTTTGCCCAGACGCCCCGGGGCATGGTTCTGGTCACCGGTCCCACCGGCTCGGGTAAATCGACCACCCTGGCGGCCATCATCGACAACAAAAACAAAACCGAATACGGCCACATCCTCACCATCGAGGATCCCATCGAATTTGTCCACCAGTCCAACAAATGCCTGATCAATCAACGCGAGGTGCATCGGGATACCCAGAGTTTCACCAATGCTCTGCGTTCTGCTCTGCGTGAGGATCCGGATGTCATCCTGGTTGGCGAAATGCGCGATCTGGAAACCATTCGTCTCGCCCTGACTGCCGCCGAGACTGGTCACCTGGTCTTCGGTACCCTGCATACCACTTCGGCGGCCAAAACCATCGACCGTATCGTCGATGTCTTCCCGGCAGCAGAAAAAGACATGATCCGCACCATGCTTTCCGAATCCCTGCGGGCCGTCATTTCACAAAACCTGCTCAAGAAAAAAGGGGGCGGGCGGGTCGCCGTGCATGAAATCATGGTCGCCACCAGTGCCATCCGCAACCTGATCCGGGAAAACAAGGTTGCACAAATGTATTCAGCCATCCAGACCGGCAAGGCCGTCGGCATGCAAACATTGGAACAAGGTTTGCAAGACCTGTTGCAGAAGGGTCTCATCACCAAGGAAGCGGCCCGTGACAAGGCCAACGTCAAGGATGCGTTTAAATAGCCAGGATTGCAAACCCATGCGCAAAATGTACCCCGGTGTTCGACTTCTCCCTTTATTGATTGCAGCCAGCCTGGCTGGCTGCAATCAGACTTGGTTGTCATCGGCACCACCGCCACCACCGCCCATGCCGGTGGCGCAGCCCATGCCACCGGCATTCCAGGAGGTCGATCTGATCGACATGAGTCACAAGATTGCCGACTCCCTGGTCGGGGAACTGCGCAAAAACCACCCCTCGTTTCACCGCCAGAAACCCATTCTGGTCGCCAGTTTTGTGGACCGGGCCAATGTGGACAGCACCTCGGAACTGGGTCTCCTGGTCGCCGACCACATCTCCTCCCGCCTGACCCAACAGGGTTACGCTGTGGTGGAGCCGAAACTGCGCGAAGACATTTCCATCCGGGTCATGGAAGGGGAGTTTGTCCTCTCGCGGGATGTTGACAAGCTTTCCAATGAATACAGGGCTTTCGCTGTCGTGGTAGGCAGTTATACCCGCAGCCGGGATACCCTGGATTTTACGACCCGCATGATCCAGGTCAAAAACAAGCAGGTTCTGGCCTCCATCGATGCCAAAATGCCTCTGGGAACCACCTCCCGGGATCTCCTGGTTGAAACGGGCGGACCTGCCCTGAAAGTGGTGGATCGATGAAGCGCCCTGGCACCACGGTTGTGGTGGCTGGCATCCTGACCGGCACGCTGTTGGCAGGAGCCGGGTGTGCGTCGCGCCCGCCGCCGGAAACCATGCCCCTGGTCTCCCAGCCCATGACACAGCCCATGCCCCAGGATTTGACCGAGTCGGCCTATGCCGCTGTTGACATCATGGTCCAGGAACTGGAAGAGCGCATGATGCCTCAACAAACCATCCTGCCCGTCACCTTTGTCAATCTGGACAACCTGGAAGAGACCTCCTCCCTGGGGCGGCTCATTGCCAGGCAGATGGCCTCCCGGTTTACCCAGAGAGGGTACTCCATGATGGAGGTCAAGGTGCGCAAGGATCTTGTCATTCGCAAGGATGAGGGGGAGTTCATCCTCTCGCGTGAGATTGAAAAAATCGGCCAGGAACACAAAGCCAAGGCCCTGCTGGTCGGCAGCTATACGGTTGCCCAGAACCGGATTTTCGTGAATGCCCAGATCATTCGCCTCAAGGACAAGGTGGCCCTGGCATCCAGGGATTTCAGTCTGGGCATGGGATCGGATATTCGGCATTTGTTGGGAAAGCCACTTTAACCCATCGTTGCAAGGGATGATGATCGTGGAACGTGACAATGCGAATCGCTTCATGCTGGATGCCCTGAAAACCATGATGGAACAGGGTGGGTCGGATCTGTTCATCACCGTGGGCTTTCCCCCCGCCATCAAAAAACACGGGAAAATGACACCCATGGCTGACAAGGCTTTGACAGCCTCGCAGACCCAGGAGCTGGCACGTTCCATCATGACCGAAAAACAGATCAAGGAGTTCGATCTGTCCCGGGAGTGCAACTTTGCCATTCATCCCCAGGGAATCGGGCGGTTTCGGGTCAATGCCTTTGTCCAGCAGGGGCGGGTCGGCATGGTGTTGCGGACCATCACGACGGATATTCCAGATTTCGACAAGCTGGGTTTGCCTCCGGTGTTGAAGGAGGTTGTCCTGACCAAGACGGGGCTGGTTTTGATGGTGGGGGGAACGGGTTCGGGCAAATCCACTTCGCTGGCTGCCATGCTCGGGCATCGCAATGCCATGACCCATGGTCACATCATCACCATCGAGGATCCCATCGAATATGTCCATCCCCACCACAACTGCCTGATCACCCAGCGGGAAGTCGGTGTGGACACCGAGGATTGGCACGCCGCCTTGAAAAACACCCTGCGTCAGGCCCCGGATGTCATCCTGATCGGAGAAATCCGTGACAGCGAAACCATGGAACATGCCATCAATTTTGCCGAGACCGGCCATCTGGCCCTTTCGACCCTGCATGCCAACAGCGCCAACCAGGCCCTGGACCGCATCATCAACATGTTTCCCTCCGACAAACGCCAACAACTCCTGATGGATTTGTCTCTCAACCTCAAGGCGGTGGTTTCGCAGCGCCTGATCCCCAAAATAGGTGGGGGGCGTGTGGCGGCCATCGAAATTCTGCTCAAATCTCCCCTCATCTCCGATTTGATCTTCAAGGGGGAGGTCCATGGCATCAAGGAAATCATGTCCAAATCCAACGAACTGGGCATGATCACCTTTGACCAGTCCCTCTTCAACCTCTATGAAAAGGGGTTGATTACCTACGAAGACGCCTTGCGCTTCTCGGATTCGGCCAACGAACTGCGCCTCAAGATCAAGCTGGAGAGCAAAACAGCCAAAAACAAGGACCTCGGAGCCAACCTGGGCGGGTTGAGCCTCAAGCCCAAAGAAGAGGGGTGAGTGGATAGACGCTCATGGCCACAATCCTGATCGTGGATGATGATGGTCAAACAGTCGAGCAGGTCAGTCGCCTCATTGCCGACGCCGGGCATCAGCCCGATTTTTTGCTCGAAGCCCAGTATTTATTGCCCAAGCTGGAAGCCGAGCCGGTCGATCTGATCCTGCTTGATGTCAACATGCCGGAGGTGGATGGTCTGACCGTGTTGGAACGGCTTCGGGCGTGGTCCAGTCCGGATCGGGTTCCGGTGATCATGATCACCGGTGAGACTGAAGAGGATCTCATTGCCCGTTGTTTTGACCTTGGGGCCATCGACTTCGTTCACAAACCCGTCCAACCCATTGAGCTGCTCTCCCGCATCAAGATTGCCCTGAACACCAAGGCCTACATCAACGAAATTTCCGCCCGCAAGGCCGCCCTGCAACAGGCCAATGAGTTCAACGAGGCAGTCCTCGACAGCATCGAGGATGGACTTTGTGTCATCAATGGCAAGGATTTTCTCCTGCATCACTCCAACCGGGTCTTTGCCGAACGGGCTGCGCTGCCCACAGCGCGCATTACGGGACGCAAATGTCAGGAAGTCATGGCAGGGAAAGGTTCCCTGTGTCCCATCTGTCAGGGACCCACGGCAGAGCGGTGTCCGGTCCGCTTGGCCATCCATGCCACCACCACCCAGACGGATGAGCATCTCCACTATGCCCCTGACGGCAAGCGCATCTATACCAAGATCATCACCACCCTCATTCAAGGCACCCACCAGAATCCGGAACGGATTCTTTATATTTCCCGGGATGTGACGGCGCGTCGCGAAGGCGAGGAACGTCTCAAACACATGGCTTTCCATGATCCGCTGACCGGTTTGCCGAATCGGCAGTTGTTTCTGGATCGCCTGGAGCAGGCCATCATCCAGGGACGGCGGCATCGGCAATGGGTGGCTGTTCTCTACTTCGACCTGGATCGTTTCAAGGCTATCAACGACACCCTCGGGCATGCCATTGGCGATCTGCTTTTGCAACAGGTGGCCCGGCGGCTGGTCTCCTGTGTCCGGGAGAGTGACACCGTGGCCCGGCTCGGTGGTGATGAATTCACCGCCATCCTGACCAATGTGACCCGATCCGCCGACATTCTGCAAATTTCCCAGAACATGCTGAATTCACTCAGCCAGAAATTTATTCTGGAAGAACACGAACTGACCGTGACCACGAGTATCGGCATCAGTTTCTTTCCCATGGACGGAGAAGAACCCAGCGAGTTGGTCAAAAAAGCGGATGCCGCGCTGTACAAGGCCAAACACGCTGGACGCAACAATATCCAGTTTGCCTCCAAACGCCCGACTGCCGAGCAGCTCAGCGCCTCTTGAATATCAAAATTTGATGCTTCCTTCCCGCAACATGCGCCCGCAGATCGATAACGCGCACTTGCAGATCGATCATTTCTTCTCTTTTGAAGTTGCAAAAATGTCGTCAATTGATTTGGCATCCAGGATTTTGTCACTCCATTGCTTCAGGGTGGTGAGATTGGCGGTTTTCATTGTGTCATGAAGAGATTTGGGCAATGGACCAAACCGTTGTTGGAGCAACCGAAGTAAAACCTCCGCAATACCGTCCTTGCGACCTTTCTTGCGGCCTGTCTCTTCACCAATGCGTTCCACACTTGAGATATAGGGCATTTTCTGGTTCTCCTCGAATTCAAGAATCTCATGCCGAAATTGCTTGTCAATGTTTTTCGGCAAGTTGAGTACCCAGTCGATGAAGCGAAAAATATCAATAACTTGTTGACGACTGAACCCCCGTTTGTACAAACTCCGGACCAGTGTTAATTTTGCCTGATAGCGATCCGTCGGTCGATTTCTGGTTTTTTTGGCATGCAGATGTGCCAGCGTGACGACAGAAAACGGGTTGTCGGAATTTTCCAATTCGGTTTGATGTTCCAGATAATCGAGCAGTTTGACCGTGAAAAACTGGTAAGTCAGGCTTTTTCCCCACAGTGTACGGCTGTACTCCGAGGGACGCCAGCCGATTTCTTCATCGGCCAGAATGGCCAAGCCAACCACGGGTTTTTGTTGCAAATCATAAGCCCGATACTGGCAGGTATACATCCTGGCCGCAAATTCGGGTACCCGGTCTCCTTGCACTTCGATATGGATCAAAACCCAATGTTCGCTGCCATTGCGTTGCCATACCTTGACCAGCTTGTCCATGTGCCGATTGCCAATTATTGCCTCACGGGTAATCCTGGCCAACTCCGTATCCAAAAATTCGTAGCCGCGATCCCAATCAATGTCGTCATGCGCAATCGGCAAAAAAAAGGCCAGGAAATCCTTGAAATAGGCCTCAAGAATGTCTTTCCATGGGGTGTCAAAGGAGTCTTTGGGGGGCTTTGACTGGCGTTTTGGCATGACAAGCGATTCTGTGATCACCCCATGGTTTCGCACAGGTTGCCGTGTTGCTGGAATGCTTCCAGATCCAGGACCCGGATGCAGCGGCGATCCACTTCGATGATGCCTTTGTCACTCAGATCCCGCAGGATGCGGGAGAGGGTTTCGGGTTTGATGGAAATGTGTGATGCCAATAAATGTTTCGGGATATCGAGACGGATTTCGGGGAGTTTGCCCGGGTTGGCGGGCAGGGAGTCGAGCAGAAACCGGATCAACCGGCAGGGTGCGGATTGCAGACAGAGACCATCGATACTGGTCACATGACAGCTCAGTTGCCGACTCAGGTGACCCATGATCTTGAAGCAGGTTTCGGGCGACTCCCGCAATATTTCCAGAAACAGGCTGGCCTTGACGGAGAGGACATCGCTGGTACGCACGGCCTCGGCGTTGACGGGGTAGCATTTTTTGTCGAGAAACATCAGGGCCGTGCCGAATGTATCCCCGGGTTTCACGAGGCGCAGGACTTTTTCGTCCCCGGAAGGGGAGATGCGGTTCAGTTTGATCATGCCGCTGGCCACCTGATAAAAGTGGACAAAATCCTGACCACACTGTACAAGGGACTGTTTTTCCTCAACACGGACTTTGGCTATTCCCTTGTGGAGGCGGTCCAGTTGCTGTTCCGAGAGGGAAGTGAAAAGGGGCGTTCCCCGGATCAGTTCTTTTGACAGGATGGGTTTATGGTTTTTTGGGTGCATTTCCTGACTTCCGTGGTTCTTACAAGGCATGGAATTTTGGCTTAAAAAATGATGGAAAACAAGGAAAATTGACGAACATGCCACTTTGGCTCAAATACCATCTTGGGGGGGTGGCCAACCCTTTGACCCTGGGCCTGTTGGCACTTGTCGTCATCTTGCATGCGAGCCGGCGAAGGCCGGTTGCTGCCCGACGATGGGGATTGGGAGTGATTCTTTCGTTGTGGATGGTTGCCACGCCCCAGATGGTCAACCTGCTTGCCCTGCCTTTGGAGAGCCAATATCCCCCGATTCCGGTCACGGCCCTGCCCCAGAGGGATGTCATCATTGTTCTGGGTGGTGCTGTCAAGATGCCTGATTTTCCCCGTCTGGAAGTGGAACTCGGCGAGGCATCGGACCGGGTATTGTACGCCTTGCGTTTATACCAGGCCGGCAGGGCACCGCGCATATTGCTCAGTGGTGGAGGGTTTCCGGAACCGGAGGCAGCGGCCATGGCGTCCCTGTTGCAGACCTGGGGCGTCCCTGCCGAAGCCTTGATGCTGGAGACCAAAAGCCTGAGTACCCGGGAAAATGCCCTGCAATCCCAACAGATCATGAACCGGTTCGGCCTGCACAAGGCCATCCTGGTCACCTCGGCATTGCATATGCCGCGTGCCTTGGCAACCTTTCGCACGGCGGGATTGGATGTGATTCCTGCCACCACCGATGTCAATATTTCCATCAAAGCCGAACCTTTTCTGGTCCGTTACCTGCCTGATCCCGGTGCCATGGCGGGTGTGACGCAAGCGGTACGGGAGCGGGCGGCCTTCTGGCTTTATCGCTCAAGAGGCTGGATCCGATCTCCATGATGAACAGGGAGTACCGGAAAAACTTCAACCAGGAGATCCCGGCCACATCTCCTCGATCTTGCTCAAGGGAAAGCGGCGGGTTACGTAGACTTCCGTTTCGCCACCGTCGTAGACCTCCACCTCGATCATGTGGAGGTCATCATCGTCGGCCAGGAGGTAGAAATCCAGACCTTCCCCTTCCTGGGGCCGGGGAAAGAAGGCGTTGCCCCGATAATCCCCCTTGTGATAAATCCCTTTCAAAGCATCCACCTGCAAATGATAGAGCGGGGCGGTCCACCCGGTCATGGTCTTCGGTTCCTCAGCGCGGTGCAGGCTCAGGATGCCCTCCTTGTCCTCAAAAAGGCGTGCAAACTCTTCAAGCTTGAAAAGACGGGCCACTTCGCTCCGCTTGAGGCGACCGCTGACCGAAAAATGGGGAGGGTCTTCGCTGTCATCCACGGCCAGATAGACAATGGCACCATCATCACCGGTCAGGGTGAATTCGGGTTGACGCTCGTTGCCGAAGAGGTAGGTATTGACATCGGTGACCTGAAAACGCCCGCCACTCAGGGCCTGGGTGTCCAGAAACCCGAAACGCAGAATGTCGGATTTGCGCAGGTCACGGGGATGCGACAAGGAACGTTCCACCGTGTCTGGTCGGGATCCGAAAATTTTTTTGAAAAAGCCCGCCATGGGTTTGTTTCCTTGATGAAAGAGAAAATCATGCCGGTTGTTGGCGGGATTTGATCCGGGCCAGAATGTCGGCAGCGGAGCCGGAGTTGGCCCCGATGCCGGCCTGTTTCAGGCGCTCCTGGAGACCTTCGCCGGTTGTTTCCATGCGCAGGGTTTCACCGGCCTTGAGGCGATCATCCAGCTCCTGTTGCCGGTTGCGGATGCGATCCAGGGACTCCTTGGCCGTCGAGATGCGGGAGGTGGTCGAGGCATAATTGTCGGTGATGGCCTGGGTGGCTTTCTGGACGCTTTCGGTGGTCTTGACCATGACCAGTTGCCGGCGCAGATCGACCAGGGAACGTTCGGTTTGCAGGACCATCTCCTTGAGCCGTTTGGCGTGCGCGACAAAATTCTCGCCACTCTTTTTTTGGTCGGCAAGTTGCACTTGCAGGTCCGCAATGCGTTGGGCCACTTCCAGAGCCAGGGTTTCATTGCCCTTGGCCAAAGCCTGGGCGACATACCCCTCATGTTCGGTAATTTCCTTTTCCAGGCGGGCCGACTCCCGATTGGCTTCCATCTCCTTGGCCATTACTTGGGTCAGGTCGCGTCTGGCCTGTTGCAAGTGATTTTCGGCATCGTGAATTTCCTGTTCAAAAATGCGGACGCTGTTGGCATCGACAATGGATTCACCGACTTCCCGCGCACCACCGCGCACGGCGGTGACAATTTTGGCAAAGAGTCCCATACATATCTCCCACTGGTGGTTTTGTATGACTGCTCTAAAAAAATTCGTTCCCATTCAGTACCCGGTTTCCGGGCCGTATTCCCGGTTTCCGGAGTATATTTCAGGTTTCCGGGCCGTATTCCCGATTTCCGGAGTGTATTTCCGGTTTCCGGACCGTATTCCCGATTTCCGGGCCGTATTCCCGGTTTCCGGGCAGTACTCCTGGTTTCCGAAGTGTATTCCCGGTTTCCGAGCCGTATCCCCGATTTTCGGTTCCATGATGTTGCCACCACGTTTGCTGCGGTCGGGGGGATTATTTCAGATAGGTGGCCATCGCTTCCAGGGCTTCCAGGGCATTGGCACCCAAAGCGTGGATATCCTGGAGAATTATCTCGACACTGGAATCGACGGAGAGGGCACCGAACAGGACAAAATGGCGGTCGAATTTGCCAAACGACGACAGATGCATGGGAATGTTCATTCCCAGCATGGCCTCCAGCATCTGGCAGCGACTTTCCGGTTTGACTTCGTCTTCCTGCATCAGGTAGGTGACGCAGAGCAGCTCTTGACCCGTGACCCAGAGAAAGATGGGCATGGCCGCCGGATCGTCGAGGATCAACCGGGCCACGCCACTCTCTCCCGACAGCATGTCAATATGATATCCCTGTCCGGCGGGTTGCTTCTGGCTGGCCGCCTGCAACTGGCGAAAGATGGTTTCGATTCCTGACATGTCATTTCCTCCCTGGCTGGTCATTGAGGTGCGGTGTTGGCCGTGGGTTGCCTGGTACCTGCCCTGCTGGTCATTGAGGCGCGGTGCTGGCCGTGGGTTGTGCCTGGTTCCGCCCTGCTGGTCATTGAGGCGCGGTGCTGGCCGTGGGTTGCCTGGTACCTGCCCTGTGCGGGTCATTGATGCGCGGTGCTGGCCGTGGGTTGCTGGTATCTGCCCTGTTCCCGTACCCAGGCCTCGTGATGATACCGGTACATGTGTTGGGATCCAAGGCGGTTGACCTGAATATTCTCCAACCCGGAAAAAAATCCCTGCCCGAAGGCAAAGGCTCCCACCATGATTTCCCGGGTCAGCCAGGGATCGCGCAGGCTTGCGGGATCCAGGTTGCGCAGGCGCTGGCTGGCGGGCAATTCCTGTTGGGTGGCCAGGGTCCAACCCCACTCCCCAAAACTGGGTACGTTCTGATGGTAGGGTTCGACATGCTTGAACCCTGCATGGCGCAACGTCACCCCCACACACAAAAAGGCCTCCCGCGCATGATAGGGGGAAGTGGATTGCACTGCCAATGTTCCATCGTGCGTCAGGAGATTTTTCAGTTTGGCATAGAAATAGGCGGAGTAGAGCTTGTCCAGGTCCGGATGGCCCGGATCGGGCAGATCCACCAGGATGACATCGAACGCTTGCTTGTCGGCCAGCAGGGCGTCCACCGTCACAAAGGCATCTCCATAGCGGATCCGGACCCTTGGGTCGGCGAACGAACCGCCATTGAGTTGCAAAAACGGGGCGTTGATCGGGCGGCCCGCAACCTGAACGGGATGCGAAAAGAGCGCCACCACCTCCGGATCCAGTTCCAGAAGTGTCACCGAATCCGGATTCCAGCGCAGGACATTGCGCAGGGCCAGACCGTCACCGCCGCCGATGATCAGGATTTGTTTCTGGCGTGCGGCGGCGGCCATGGCCGGTTCCACGAGCATGGCATGGTAGATGTGTTCGTCGTTGCTGGAAAATTGCAGGCGACCGTCGATATAGAATCGATATACCGGTTGCCGCTGCGGGGAGCCGGCCCGCCGGGTCAGCGTGAGTCGCTGGTAGGGGGTGTTGGTGCGATGAATGACCTGGTCCTGGTAGAGGGTGTCTTCCAGCCTTTCCGACCAGGATTGGCCATGATGCATGACCACGAGGGTGAGTGTCAGGACCAGAAAAAGGATCATGAGCAGCCATTTTCCACCCTGGATGAATCGCCAGTAAAGGATCAGAAACAGCAGGCCGGCCAGAACGTTGACCAGGGCCGTGGCGGCGGCGGCCCGGGTGATCTCCATGCCGAGCATGGCCAGAATCCAGCAGGCGGCCCCGATCCCGGCCCCGATATAATCGGCTCCATAGATTGCCCCCGTATTGTGGATCAAATGCTGCTCGTGCAACAGTTCCCGTACCCGTGCTATCAGGGGAATTTCCATGCCGATCATGAATCCCATGATGATGCTCATCAGGTAGGGAGCCAGGCGGACCAGGGCGAGCAGATCGGCAAAAAAATTGCCCTGGGGTGCCAGTTCTTCGGGCAGGCCGAAGGTTTCGGCGATGATCTGTGGAAACAGATGGGCAAAGGAAAAGACCGTGGCCAGAAACAACACCATGCCGGCTCCCAGCAGGGCTATGAGGGCCTCCAGCCAGGCAAAACCGGTAAAAGGGGCGCGTACCAGCCGGGCTGCGAATGACCCGGCACCCATGGAGACGATCATCAAACCGATGATGGCGTAGATCACGGTCTCTACCGCACCGAGGATCCGTCCGGCATAATGGGCCAGGAGATATTCGTAGATCAGACCGCAACCGGCAGTCAGGGCCGTGATGACGATCAAAAACAGATCGTGGCCCAGCAGGGCGGTTTGTTTCGAGCTGAAATGAATTTTCATGGGAGCGATCCGGAGGACGAGGATGAAACAACTGTTGCAGGAAATCCAGAAACACCTGGCCAAGGGATCCTATCGTACCCTTGTGCAGGTTCGATTTTCCCTGGTTGGTGGTCTGCTGGTCAAACTGGGCTGGCAGATTCACGATCCTCTGGAAGTGAATGTGGCTTTCGAAGCGGTGGACGGTCGTCTGGCACCAACCATACCCCTGGCACTCATGGTTCCGGGTGAGTCGGCACCGGCGGTCATTTTTGAATTTCATCCTCCTGGCAGCATCACCAAGGATTTGTTGCCGCGTTCCCGACCTGGAACCTCATTTTACATCATGACGGACGGTCCTGTCTGGCGGTGTTACTATCAGGAGATGCAAAAATCCCAGCCGGAACTCTGTATCAAAACCTTCGATCTGGTCCAGGCCGATCTGGATGATGTGGGAAATTTTCTGATCAGCATTCTGGGGCGTGAGGCGCAGGTCAATGGTTCGGCCCGTCAGCGTCTGGAGAAAAAACTGGCCCTTGGGGTGAAGAAAAAACTGGAGCCATTGCGTCGCATGTTGCCCAAGGCGCAAGCCGTCGCCAGCAATCCGCCGCATCCGGAACTTTCCACGGTCCTCCAGGTCATGGCCAAAAATGCGGGGGTTGCCGTGACTGCGGAGGAGGTTGCCATGTTTCTCCAGGAGGTGAAGGAGACCAGGGTGCAGGAGGTAACGACCCGGATTGCCGTCGCCACCCAGGAAAAAAAGGAGTGGATCGAACCTGTCACCGGCATGCCTTTCCTCTGGGTACCGGGGGGGCGTTTCATGATGGGCAGCCTGGATGACGAGGCCGGACGCCTGCCCAACGAGGGGCCGGTCCATGAAGTGACTTTGGATGGGTATTGGTTGGCCAAATATCCGGTCACCTTTGCCCAGTGGAAAAAGGTGACCGATGCCGAATCCCGCAACTCTCCCTGGGCGCGTGACCGCAAAAAAACCAAGGAAGAGCTGGAGCGGGAAGAGAACGAAAAAAAATTGCTCAAGGTGAAGGGGGATTTTCCCGTGGAGACGGTCTTGCGCCAGGAGGCTTTGGAGTTTATCGACAAGCTGGGACTGCTGGGTGGCGAGGGGTCCAAATTGCGCCTGCCGACCGAGGCGGAGTGGGAGTATGCGGCCCGTGCCGGTTTTTCTTCCACCTATCCGTTTGAAGGCGATCCGCGCAAGGAGTTGGAAAATCATGCCTGGATCAACACCAACTCCAAGGGTGTGGTCCAGAAGATTGGCACCAGGAAACCCAATGCCTGGGGTTTTCACGACATGCTGGGCAATGTCTGGGAGTGGGTTGCCAATGCCTATTATGTTTATGGGGAAAGCCCGGTCACCAATCCCACCGGACCGGAGAGGGGCAATGTCTGGGTGCGGCGCGGCGGCAGTTGTCGCAGCAACGCCAAGGCCTGTCGCCCGGCCCGGCGCAACAATATTCAGGTGGATGAGGCCGAAGCCAAAAACAGCGGCGGACTTGGTTTTCGCCTGGCCAAGAGTGGTTGAGAGGCAAAATTTTTGTAGACTTTTTGGTCCTGTTGTGGAATATTTTCCGGCAAAGGAGGCAAGAAGCCATGACAACGATTACCTATGATACGTTGAAATTCGTGCGTCGTCTCAAGGATGCCGGAATTCCGGAAAACCACGCCGAAGCCATATCCGAAGCTTTCAAAGAGGCTCAGACCTCTCAGATGGAAGATTTGGCGACCAAAAAGGATTTGTTGGAACTGGATGGACAGGTGTCCAGCAAGGCCGACGTGGCCAAGGTGGATTTTCGCATTCAGGATCTGAATACGAAAATAGAAACCTTGAACGCAAAAATTGAAACCACCAGGATGGAGCTGCGTCGGGACATCGAAACGGCCAAACTGGAGGTCATCAAATGGTTGGTCGGTGCATCGGGAGCCATCGTTGCCTTGGTCAAACTCCTTCCCGGGGGACATTGATTTCGATGATGATGGTGTTCAATCTCCGGAGGAGGTTCCATGACTATCGCTGCTTTTGATACGCTTGAATTTGTTGAAACTCTTGAATCTTCCGGATTTACCAAGGAACAATCCAAGGGAATGGTTGATGCCTTCAAAAAGGCCCAGGATGCCCAGCTCAAGGAGTTGGCTACCCCGCTTCCGGCTTTGAAGACGTTGCTGGGATAAAGCTTGACGGTGGACTTGGCTTTCGTCTGGCCAAAAGCGGTTGAGAGGTTGGCCGCATCATGGTTGGTCATGAGTTCGATGTCCATGCAATGCTGAGGCATTTTGCCTTGGACGGGGGGATGATAAAGGAGTAGAGTCCTTTGGATGGTCGCGCAGCAAAGACCTGCTGGCACTGTCTGGTCGGTGAAACGCTGAAAGTGCTGCTGGGACCCGTTGGCGTTGAAGTGCGTTCGGAAGTCCAGGTCGTTTCTCTTCCGCCCAAGGCTGACCTGATTCTGATCCAGCGCCAGGGAGGCGGTTGGACAGAAGAACAGCGTTTGTTCCTGGTCGATGGATTGCGGGATCTCGATGCAGATCATATTCTGATCGAAATCAAGGTTACCGAAAGCCTGCATGAAGGTGTTCTGTCCCAGATCACGGTATATGATACCTTGTATCTGGAAACCGCCTGTTTGGAGCGGCGGCAGTTGCGGAGCGTCATTATCAGTTCCACAACCCCCCAACCTGGCTTCCTTGAGCGGTTTGCCTTTGAACCCGTCGGACCATGTGGTGTGTATGAAAGTAAACCGCGTTGGGGAGGTTCTGTCCGCCTGATTCTGCTGAACGAACTGACGGATGAAGCCCAAAACGCACCTTTGAAGTGTTTTTCAAGTAGGCGTGAGGAGCGAAAAAAGGCGTTCGAAACGATCAAACATGCAGGGTTGCTCAAACTCTCAATTGCATTTGAGCGAATCATGGTCGGCCTGTGGAGGTTGCTGATGAAAGGTGCATTGGATATAGATATTCCAGAAATAGAGGGGATTACACCCGAATATGTCTCCGGGCTTGGAAAGGAATGGCTTGACTGGTTGGTAGACGCGACACCCGATGAGGATCTTGCGGCTATGCCAAAATTTGGGCGTCTCTTGGTGCAAAGTCGTCAGGAAGACAAGGCATCCACCCTGCTTCGAATCCTGCGGCGTCGTTTTTCCGACCTGCCTGTCTGGGTTGAGTCCAGGGTTCATGCTGCCAATCTGGACACCCTGGATGCATGGATAGATCGGGCAATCGATGCGCGTTCGTTGCAGGATGTTTTTGGCGACGAAACAACCGGCAGAACGATGTAAATGCAACATATTGAATCTTGCATGTAATTATAAGACAGGATCCGGCTCCCGGGATCGGTTCAATTGACGGTCCTTGATGCGCCGAGGTGAGAATGCCAGAACGGTATCAAACGGTTTGCAACATGAATAAAATTATATATAAATATACTCCAAAAATTTTCATCAGCTATTGCACCCGTTCCGCAATCTCCGTGGCACTTGGCGATCAGTTGAAAGAACGCCTGGAAGCAAACGGATTTGACACATTCCTGGACCGGTATGATGTGCAAGTTGGGGGGAGTTTTGTCGAGCAAATCGGTGCTTCCCTTCATGACTGCCATGGAGCCGTTCTGCTTCTTGCCGAAGAGGCCAAAAAATCTGTCTGGGTTGCCGATGAAGCGGCCTTCCTGATGACCAGGAAGCAACAGTTTGAAAATTTCAAGATTGTTCCGGTTGTGATTCCGCCGGTCAAATCTGTTGAGGCGTTTTTTGGCGAGCGGAGCGAACTTTGGAAAGTTTCCAAGATTCAGGGAGTTGTTGTTGATTCCGACAATCTGGCACGGTCTGTTGACAAGATTGTTGAAGCATTCGAACCGCTCAAAAAAATACGGGATTTTTGGGGGAAACAACTGCCTCTTTCCTCCTTTGGTACCCTTGTTGATACCCAGGGTGTGCAACGTCTGGATCCCCGGGCGCGATTTTTGCCGCTGATCGGGCGGGAAGGGGAGTTGGATGAGTTGTATGGCTGGTTGAATGGGGGTAAACCGGTTTCGGTGCGTGCCTTGATTGGTGGTGCCGGGCGCGGCAAGACCCGTCTGGCCATGGAGTTGGTTCTTGCTGTGGAGGCATGGGGATGGCATGCCGGATTTTTGTCGGGTGAGGCTTTGACAAAGCTGGTGGCCCAGGCAGAGTGCGGGTGGTCCTGTCCGACGCTGGCCGTGATTGACTATGCTGCTCCCCAGGCTGCGATCCTTCACCAATGGCTGAAGCAGTTGTCGGAGCGCCAAAAAAAGCAGCGTCCGGTGTCCGGAAAAGTCGTTCCCTTGCGGATTTTATTGTTGGAACGGATGGCCGAGGAGGGGTCTGGCTGGTGGCAGACTTTGCTGGGTTCTGGCAGTTGGAAGGATGCGGATGTGCGGGATTTGTTGGATCCGCCCAAGCCGGTGCATTTGGACAGGCTCTCTTCTGCACAGGGAGAGGAAATTTTAATCCAGATGCTGCGACAATCGGGTGTGCGACACCCCACGGCACCGCAGATGCCGCCAAAAGAGCCGGAGTGGCGTGGGGAGCCGTTGTTTGCCATGATGGCTGGGCAGTTGTTGGCGGAGAGGGAGGAGCTTCCTGCCACCCGGGATGCGTTAGCGCTTATTCTGGCCGGGCGGGAGAAGGGCCGCATCGCTGGTTTTGCGCGTCGTGGAGAGCATCAGGAAGAGCAGGGGATCATGCTCAACCATTTGGCGGCGTTTGCAACTTTGTGTGGTGGCCTGGACGGATCCGCCGTTTTTCGGTTAGCGCAAACGGAGAAAGATGCCTTGGGCCTCTCTTCGGCAGGGGATCCCTGGATCCTGGCTGACCTGTTGCACCAGGCCTTGCCTGGCCCGCAAAACGGCGTGGAGGCCTTGCGCCCGGATATCATTGGCGAGGCGTTTTTCTTGTTGGCCCTGGGTGGCGGTCGGCAAGCGGCAAGTCTGGCAGCTGTGCAGCGGGCCTTTTTGGTGGCAGATAAAAAATGTATTGCGTCCCTGGTTCGCTGTGGGCAGGATTTTGTTTATGCCGGGCACCAGGAACCCCTCGCTTGGCTCGGTGCATTGGTTGAGAATCCGGATGTTTCCCTGGATATGCTGTGGAGCATCGAACAAGAGTTGCCCCACAACAGCCTTGGCCTGGATGCCTTTGCGGCGAGATTGCGGCAGAGTTTACTGGATCGTTACAGAGCATTGGTTTCGGATGACAAAACCAACGGAACCTTTATTGCCATGCAAGCAATAGCAGCAAACAACCTGTCTATTTCCTTGGGTAATCTTGGCTGGCACGAGGCGGCGCTTGCGACGATTGAGGAAACGGTTCGGATACAGCGTGAATTGTCTGCGAATCGAACTGACGTATTTATGCTGGAATTGGCTAGGTCGCTCAACAACCTGTCCAACAGATTGAGTGCCCTTGGCCGTCGCGAGGGAGCGCTTGATGCGATTGAGGAAGCTGTGCGGATATATCGTGAATTGTCTGTGGTTCGGCCTGACGCATTTATGCCGGATTTGGCTTCTTTGCTAAACAACCTGTCCTACAGATTGCGTGACCTTGGCCGTCGCGAGGAAGGTCTTGCGGCGATTGAGGAAGCTGTGCGGATGTTTCGTGAATTGTCTGTGGATCGACCTGGCGCATTTATGCCGGATTTGGCTTTATCGCTCAACAACCTGTCCGTTTTGTTGAGTGACCTTGGCCGTCGCGAGGGAGCGCTTGCTGCGATTGAGGAAGCAGTACGGATACGGCGTGAATTGTCTGCGGATCGACCGGACGCATTTATGCCGGATTTGGCCCAGTCGCTCAACAACCTGTCCCTCGGATTGAGTGACCTTGGCCGTCGCGAGGAAGCGCTTGCGGCGATTGAGGGAGCTGAGCGGATCTATCGTGAATTGTCTGAGGTTCGACCTGACGCATTTATGCCGGATTTGGCCATGTCGCTCAACAACCTGTCCCTCAGATTGAGTGCCCTTGGCCGTCGCGAGGAAGCGCTGGCGGCTGCCGAGGAGGCGGTGACGACGCTGGCACCGTATTTCATGAAGCTGCCGGAGGCCTTTGGGCAGTGGATGGGGACGTTTGTAGGTGTTTATGAAAAGAGGTTACGCGAGTTGGAAGGTGAAGCAAAAATTATGCCAATATTAGAAGAAATCAAAAAACTCCTGCCGGGCACGTAAGATTCCGAGTCAATTTCCTTGCGTAGAACAGGGATGGCATCTCCCGGAATGATGCGCTAAAATACTCCTTTTTTGGTCACCAATCCGCGCCAATATAAAGAGTATGCCCATGTCCTGGATCTGGATTTTGCCCGCATTGCTGGGAATCACCCTGGGGGTGACATTCTACCCCCTCTTTTCCCGTCGCGGCAGTATGCCCCTGCCCGTGGGACTGGAAGGCAATCCCCGCGTGGTCCTCGAAGACCGACGGGATATGCTGCTCCGGCAGATCAGGGAACTGGAACTGACCGGGGGGGAGACAACCCCACCCTCCGGAAATGACCCGGGTGCCGGGACGATACGCGCCGACCTGGAAGAGGAACTCGGCTCCATCCTGGATCAACTGCAAACCGCCGACCGGACAACATCCCCCGCCAAAACCGCCGACAATCCCCGCAATGCCGTGGATATCGCCGCCGGAATATCGGTCCTGCTGGTGATTACGGTGTTGAGCGGCGGCCTGTACCTGTTTCTGGGTACCCCTTTTCCCCCACAAGCATCGGCCATGCGCCAAGCCTCGCCGCATGGCGCGGGCGGCAATGCACCGGATATCAATACCATGGTGACCAATCTGGCCGCCAAAATGCGGCAGAATCCGGATGATCTGGTCGGCCATATCCGCATGGGACGCGCCTATGCCGTCCTGGAACGCTACACCGAAGCCATCACGGCATACACCCACGTCCTGACCCGCGATCCCCAGAATACGGATGCCGCCGCCGGCCTGGCCAGAATTCTCGTGGAAAGCGACCAGGAAGATCAATTCAAACGCGGTGTCGAACTGTTCCAGGGTGTCCTGCAACAACAGCCAAACCACCTCGAAGCCCTGTGGGTCATGGGATCCATCGCCTTTCAAACCGGGGATCGCGACATGGCCCTGACCCAGTGGCGAAAACTCCTCAAACAGGCCCCAGCCGATTCACCCATGCGCCAGGAAGTGGAACAGGCAATCCGCCAGGCCGAAGCCTTGCCCCCCAGGGCACAGAAATCCGCTCCGGAAACCAGGAGTTCCCCGTGAGCCAACCAGGCCAACTGGCGCACCTTGCTCTCTTTTGTTAGGATAGGCTCCAGGAGTGCGGGTTTCTCTTTTCGCCTCACACTTTTTTTCCCTTTTACCTGAATACAAAGGAAAACCGACCATGTTAAGCACGTGGCACATTTTCATCGTTCTGCTGATCGTCCTGGTCGTCTTTGGTGCCGGCAAACTGCCCAAGGTGATGGAAGACATTGGCCGTGGCGTCAAGGGGTTCAAGAGGGTCATGGAGAGCGACGACGAACCGGCAACCGCCAAACCTCAACAAATCCAGCCCCAGGCCCAGCCCCAGCCCCAGCCGTCCCACCCTCAACCAGCCCAGACCGCAGCCACCATCGAGGGCGAAGTCAAAAAAGAGACCAAAACCTGATTCGATAGAACGGGGTACCCCTCATGTTGGGATTCGACTGGTCAGAGGTTCTGGTCATCATGGTGGTTGCCCTGATTGTGATCGGGCCGGACAAACTTCCCGAAGTGGCCCGTGGTCTCTCCAAAGCCATGCGCCAGATCCGGCGGCTGACAAATGAAATTCGGAACAGCATCAATCTGGAAGAAATCACTCACCAGGGACGCGAGTATATCGGTGCGGAAGGCATGCCGCCTTTCACCCCCGCATCCACATACACACCACCGCCATCAGTCGATTTTGACAGGGAATTTTCAACCTCGGAACCCCCACCAAAAGATATCGTCGCAGAATCAGCCAAAACATCCCCGGTCTCCGAACCGGCTCCCAAAAGTGTCGCAGAATCAGCCAAAACATCCCCGGTCTCCGAACCGGCTCCCAAAAGTGGCGCAGAATCGACCAAGGAAGGTGGGGAAACACGCCCCAGTCCCCAATCATGATGCAGGAAGATGAAAAAGCCCCTTTTCTCGATCATTTGATCGAGCTGCGCCACCGTCTGGTGGTCTCCGCCGCAACCATCATCGGCTCTTTCCTGCTCTGCTGGGGACTCTTTTCCCAGGAGCTGTTCGCCTTTCTGTCCCAACCGTTGCGTGACATTCTCGGACCGACCGGCAAGATGGTCATGACCGCCCCGCATGAGGCTTTTTTCACCTATGCCAAAATTTCCTTTTTCACCGGCCTGTTTCTGTCAATCCCGGTGGTTTTGACCCAGCTTTGGCTCTTTGTCGCGCCCGGCCTGTACAAAAATGAAAAAAAGGCCTTCCTGCCCTTTCTCATCGCGGCCCCGGTGCTGTTCTTCGTCGGTGGTGCTGCGGCGTATTACGTGGTTTTTCCAACGGCTTTCCGCTATTTTCTCGGCCTGGTCACCGATCAATCGATTGAAACCATGATCACGATGCGCTCCTATCTGGACCTGGTGATCGCCTTGATCTTTGCCTTTGGCCTGACCTTTGAACTGCCCGTGGCCCTGCTGCTGCTGATCAAGTCGCGGATCCTCTCCACCGCCAGCCTGATCAACAAACGCCGCTACAACATCGTCCTGGTCTTCGTCATTGCCGCCTTCCTGACCCCGCCGGACCCGATTTCCCAAATATTGTTGGCAATTCCGATGCTTGCCATGTACGAAATTTCCATACTCCTGGGTCGCCGGATCGAGAAGAATCGCGCCCGGGAAGAGATGGACGAGGCACATGGCCAAGAGGAGGAATCCGGCTCTTGAAAGCAGCTCCCGCACAACCGATCCATATCGTCCCCCTGGGTGGTCTGGGCGAGATCGGCTTGAATCTCATGGTCTATGAATACGACGGTCACCTGTTGCTCGTCGATTGCGGTGTGACGTTTCCCGCTTCGGATACGCCAGGGGTGGATTTCATCATCCCGGATGTGCGCTATCTGCTGGAAAACCGGGAGCGCATCCTGGCCCTGGTCCTGACCCACGGTCACGAAGATCACCTGGGAGCCGTCCCGTTCATCCTGCCCGATCTGCCGCTGCCCATCTATGGCACGGCCATGACCCTGGCCATCCTGAGTGGCAAATTGAAGGAACATGGTCTGGCCGACCAGATTCAAACCATCCGCGTCCAGCAGCGGGATCGCGTCCAGATCGGTCCGTTTTCCGTGCATTTTCTGCCCGTGACCCACTCCATTGTGGACTCATCCGCCCTGGCCATCACCACCCCCCTGGGGACCATCATCCATACGGGTGACTTCAACTTTGACCACACCCCGGGAGATGCCCACACCACGGACATCTACCGTTTGGCGGAATACGGTCACAAAGGGGTCCTGGCCCTGCTTTCCGACTCCACCAATGTGGTGCGCAACGGCAGCACCGTTTCCGAGCAGAATGCCCGTGCCACCCTGGCGTCCCTGATTCCCAAGGCCAAAGGCCTGCTGGTCGTCTCCCTGTTCGCCTCGAATATACGCCGGATCCAGAATGTCCTGGAACTGGCAGCGGAGCATGGTCGAAGGGTGATTCTCAATGGTCGTTCCCTGGTCACCAACGTTCAGTTGGCCCGGGAACTCGGTTTTATCAATCCGTCGCCGGACCTGCTGCTGGACATCAGGTCATTCGGTTCCCTGCCGCGTGATCAACTGCTGATCCTCTCCACCGGCAGCCAGGGGGAGCCCAACTCCTCTCTGGCCCGCATCGCCAGCGGCGAACACAAGGAGATTCACATTCTCCCCGGGGATACCGTCATTTTGTCCTCGCGTTTCATTCCCGGCAACGAACGCACCATCTGGACCCTGATCAATCTTCTCTCCCATCGCGGGGCCGAGGTGATTCATGAAAAATCCCTGCCCGCCATCCATGTTTCGGGTCATGCCCCGCGTGATGACCTGAAATTGATGCTGGCCCTGACCCGCCCACGTTTTTTCATTCCGATCCACGGCGAACTTCGCCACCTCCATCTGCATCGGGAGCTGGCCATCGAGATGGGCGTCAAACCGGAAAATACCCTGGTGGCAACCAATGGGGACCGGGTAGAATTGACCGGAACTACCCTGCGTATCCTGGAGCAGGTCATCCATGGACGGGTCTTTGTGGACGGCAAGGGCATTGGCGATGTCCGGGATCTTGTCCTCCGGGATCGCCTGCATCTTTCCCAGGATGGTCTGGTCGTGGTCGTCCTGCTCGTGGAAAAAGATACGGGCCGCATCCTGGAAGGCCCGAAACTGCTGACCCATGGCGTGATCCGGGAGGAGGAACACCAGGATTTGTTGGAAAATGCCCGCCAGGCCGTGCAGGATGCCCTGGCGCTCGGCCCCAAGGGAATGGATTTCAGCGACGAAGAAGATGTGGGTATCAAGGATCTGGCCCTGCGTGCCCTGCGGCGGTTTTTCAAAAAAAGGTTGGGTCGCAGGCCAGTCGTTCTGCCGCTGATCATGGAGATGTAGAGTCGTGGCCCCACCGAAAAACGAGTTCATCCATAAGCGCAAGCTGGCCAAGGATAAAAGAGACTCCCTGCTGCGAGAGGTGTTTGGCGTCCTGCTGATCGGGGTCAATGCCTTTCTGGTGGTGAGTCTGGTCACCTTCAGTCGGGATGACGCCTCCTTCAACAATACGGGCGGCGAGGTCATTCACAACATGGCCGGTCTGTCCGGGGCTTATCTGGCGGATGTCATGTTCCAGGTTTTTGGTCTGGCTGTCGCCTGGGTGCCTCTGGTGCTGGCCATGATCAGCTTCCGTTTATTGCGGAAAAGCTCGCTTGCCCTGCTTCTGGAGCAGTTCATCTCCCTGCCCATGCTGACCCTGGTCTCTGCCCTGCTGGCCACGGTCCTGGTCCCCCCGGAAATGACGCCATGGCTCCCGGCCGGACCGGGTGGGGTCACGGGGCTTTTCGGTTCCAACGCCCTGACCTATACCCTCGGTACGCCGATCACTGTCCTGCTGTTGGGTGTTTTGGGTTTGATCTCCCTGTTCATTCTGACCCATTTTTCCCCAGGCCGGTTTATGGGGATTTTTGGCGGAGAGAGTTCCGGCAAAGGCAAAAAATCGGACTCCGGCAGGCATGACCCGGTCAAACAACATCCGCAGCACCAGGAATTGCCACACCATCAACCAGCGGCTGCCCGTACCTCGCCCGGCATTGTGCGGCGAGGTGTCAATCTGGTGGGAAACGGCATTCGCCTCACGGCGACCGGAACAAGTGCCCTGGTCGTGGGGGGGGTCGTCGGCAGTTTTGGCCTGCTTGGCAGGGGAGTCAAAAAAGGGTTTGGTTGGTTGGGAAACATGCGTGTTCCACTCCTGCCTAGACCTGGCCGCTCCTCGCCGGTCACGCCTCCGCTTCCCGCGCCTCCGCCTCTCCAGGAAGCCAAACCCGTACAGGACGCCGAGCCTGGACCAGCCGATATTTTCCAGGCTGATGCAGAACGTGTCGAGCCGTCTATCGATCCGGTTCCCGAGGTTATGCACCTGGAACCGGTTCTTGATATCGATCCGGTCGCCGAGAAGAGGCAGAGTGTTCCCCCTGCTGCGCCGGCCTCCCATGAGAACGAGCCTGTTTTCGATCCGGAACCGGAGTTGAGCCTGCCGCCGGTCGCTTCTGCAACCGGACCTGAAGCATCCCGGTCGCCATCCGAACCGGTTCCGCCGCCAATGGCTCCCGTCATCATGCCCGCCGCGCCCCGGATGCAACCTGAGCCGGATGCATCCCGGATCATTTCATCGCCATTTTCGCATCGGCAGCGGATGGCTCCCCCCGCGCCGACCCAGGAGGGATCTCCCGAGGAATTTTCCTTTCCTCCGACCGTGGTGCCCATCACCTCGCCGACATCCGCCGCCATTTCGCCGGCCATGCATGCGGAGAGTTCGGATGATGATCCCGATTTGCCGCCCCGGGAATTGTCGGTTGGGCCTTGGGGCTTGCGCCCGAGTGCGACTTCATCGCCGGATGCGGTTCCAGCGGAGAAAAATGTCTCCCAGACCCCTGCGGAGAAACATGTTCCCCATGCCTCTGACAAAACCTCCTCCGGCGGGGCGATCCATTCCCCTCCCCAGTGGATTACCCGGGTATTGGCCCGTTCGCATCCAGAGGCCGTATCCTCGTTGCCGGTGGTTGACAAGACCCCACCTGCATCTGGTGCCGCGCTGCCTGGTGTTTCCAAAAGCACCTTGTCTCGCGCCCAAGGTGTATTCGAACCGCGACACGCACCTCCTTCCGTCTCTCCGGAAAACACCCTGTCCCGGGAACAGGGTACCCCGCAGACGGGGCATGAATCTTCTCCCGACTCTTCCCCTGCCAGCGCGTCATCTCCGGTGCAGGATGCCCTGGAGTCACGGCATGAACCTTCTTTCGATTCTCCTGCGGCAGGCATGTTTTCTCCGGAACAAGCGGCCCCTGAGTCACGGCATGAACCCTCTCTCGATGTATCGGCAAAGAAGTTGATGTCGCCGGTACCAGGTGCCCCTGAGCCGCAGCGTGAACCCTCTCTCGATGTATCGGCAACAGGGGTGATGTCGCCGCTACAAAGTGCCCCTGAGCCGCAGCGTGAACCCTCGCTCGATGTATCGGCAACAGGGGTGATGTCGCCGCTACAAAGTGCCCCTGAGCCGCAGCGTGAACCCTTTCTGGATGGTGCGGAGAACGATGTATCCCAAGAGCATCTCTCTCCCGAGCCAGGGCATGCACCTCCTCTCAGACCGGTGATCCTGGAGGTCAAATCATCCCGAAAACCGGACGAGGATCCTTTTGGCGATGAACAGGAATCTGGCATGGCTGCCGCGCCGGATCCGTTACTGACATCCCCTCTGCCTTCCTTGCAACCATTTCTGGATACCGCTCCCCGGCCCATGCAGCCGGTAGCGGACACTGCCGGACCTGTTCGGACGGATCATGGACGGATGGCAAGTGACTTGGCCGGGGATATGCCTGCCGGTTCTCCAAGCGGCCATGACGGCAGTACCCATGCCGGAACAGGCGCAATGAGGGGCTTTCATTCCGGACTGGATCAGGTGGCAGAAGCGGATACGGCGGTTGGCGGCATTCATTCCGGACTGGATCAGGTGGCAGAAGCGGATACGGTGGTTACCGAATCGGATACGATGACCGAATCGGATATCCTGGAGGATTCTCTCGCCGGTCCCGAAGAGGATCTCCTTGCCCAGGCAAGGCGTGCCCAGATGCTGGATTCGGGAGATGTGGAAGAGTTTTTTCCGGGTCTGGACACGGCAGCCGACACCCCGGATGAGTCACCCGATGAAATTCCGGACGTGAATAAAACCCTTTTGCCGCCAATCTCCATTCTGGCACCCAAGCCACCCAACGTGCATCGCGAGGCGGACCGCCAGGTCCTGGAGATGAAGTCGCGCCTGATCGAACACAAACTGGCCGACTTCAAGGTCAAAGGCCAGGTGATCGATGCCCGGCCCGGCCCAGTGGTGACAACCTTCGAATTGGATCCGGCACCCGGTCTCAAGGCCTCCAAGGTGATCGGTCTGGCCGATGATCTGGCCCGTTCCATATCGGCCCTTTCGGTGCGGGTGGTCGGCAATATTCCCGGCAAGAGTGTCATTGGTATCGAAGTTCCGAACGACAACCGGGAAACCGTCTATCTGCGGGAAATTCTTGAATCGGAGACGTTCGTTTCCCAATCACAGAAAAATCCCTTGAGCGTGGCGCTCGGGTGTGACATCAACGGCAATCCGGTGGTGGCGGACCTGGCCCGCATGCCCCATCTTTTGGTGGCCGGGACCACAGGGTCCGGCAAGTCCGTGGCCCTCAATGCCATGATCTGTTCCATTCTGTACCGCAACACCCCCGAACATGTCCGGTTTTTGATGGTGGATCCGAAAATGTTGGAACTCTCCATTTATGAAGGGATTCCACATTTGCTGGCCCCGGTGGTTACCGAGGTCAAGAAAGCCGCGACCCTGATCAAGTGGGCCGTGGCGGAAATGGAACAGCGCTATCATCTCATGTCGGAATTGTCGGTGCGCAATCTGGCCGGCTACAACCGTCATATCCGCGAATTTCGCCGTACCGGCCAGGTTCCCACCCGCAAGGTGAAGGTGGGATTCGATCCGGAAACCGGTCTGCCGGTGGAGAAAGAGGTACCCCTGCCCCTGGAAACCAAACCCCTGATCGTCATTGTTGTGGACGAGCTGGCCGATTTGATGATGCAGGTCGGCAAGGAGGTGGAACCTGGTATTGCCCGGCTGGCCCAGATGGCCCGGGCTGCCGGACTCCATTTGATTCTTGCCACCCAACGTCCCTCGGTGGATGTCATCACCGGCTTGATCAAGGCCAATTTTCCCACCCGTCTGGCCTTTCAGGTGGCCACCCGGATTGACTCCCGCACCATTCTCGACGCCAGCGGTGCCGAACGTCTGTTGGGCATGGGCGACGGACTCTATCTTCCCCCCGGGACCTCCCACATGCAACGGGTCCATGCCCCCTTTGTGGCCGATGGGGAGGTTCAGGAGCTGGTTGAATTTCTCAAGACAACCGGTCAACCCCAATACGACGCCTCCGTTCTGGTGGAACGGGATGACGACGATGACGATGAATCCGCTTTCGGCGGCCCTGGTTTGCGTGCAGATGGCGACGATGGCGATTATGATGAACTCTATGACCAGGCCGTCGATATCGTCCTGCGTGCCCGCAAGGTGAGCGCCAGCATGATCCAGCGCTACTTCAAGATCGGCTACAACCGCGCCTCGCGCATTGTCGAACGCATGGAGAAAGATGGGTTGATTTCGGAGTCCAACTCCCAGGGAAAACGCGAGGTTCTGGTCCCGGCCCGGCCTGAATAAATACGAGTGGATCGATACCACGCCCCGGGCCAGACCCCGGTTCGCAACCGTCCGCTCTTCGTGGCAAACTCACTGGCACCCAACGTCCATGAAAAACTCAAGGAACAAGGCATCCATGGCAAACCGTTGCGCGCCATCACAGGCAGGGATCTGGCCTTGTTGATCATGCAAAGGCTGACAGATCCATGTTTTCATGTTGAGTTGGAGTTCAGACGGATTTTTATGTAATAATATTTAAATGACTTAGAAAATGTCTGATAACTTGTTCATTTCAAGAAAAACGAATGAAAAACTGGGATGGAGGTCCAGGAGGAAGGGCTGTGCCCTTCCT